>JAGWYL010000031.1 GCA_018969385.1 Patescibacteria group bacterium | reverse complement strand
GCCGGAAAAGATGTGATGTTACGATGATTCGATATGGCTAATCTCGGAGAGAAATCGGAAGCGGCGAAGCGCGAAGAAGCGACGCTCGCATTCTGGGAGCGCGAGCATATCTTCGAGCAGTCGCTCGCGAAGACGTCCCCGAAGGGCAATTACATTTTTTACGACGGCCCGCCGTTCGCCACCGGCCTGCCGCACTACGGCCACATCGTTGCGAGCGTCATCAAAGACGTCGTACCGCGCTACTGGACCATGCGCGGCTACCATGTGCCGCGCAAATGGGGCTGGGACTGCCACGGTCTGCCGATCGAGAACATCGTCGAGAAAGAACTTGGGTTCAAGCACAAGAAGGACATCAAGGAATACGGCATCGCCACATTCAACGAACGGTGCCGCGAACAGGTGCTGACCTACGTGCATGAGTGGAAGAAGATCATCCCGCGCATCGGCCGCTGGGCGGACATGGAGCACGCCTACCTCACGATGGACAAGCCGTTCATGGAATCGGTCTGGTGGGTGTTCAAAGAAATTTACGATAAAGGGCTCGTGTACGAGGACTACCGCTCCATGCATATCTGTCCGCGCTGCGAAACGACGCTCTCCCAAGCAGAAGTCGCGGAAGGGTACAAAGACGTCAAAGACATCGCGGTCACGGTGAAATTCAAGGTGAAAAATCCGGAGAAACTCGGCCTATCCGGCGATGTCTATATGCTCGCGTGGACCACGACGCCGTGGACGCTACCCGGCAATGTTGCGCTTGCCGTTGGTACTGACATTGAGTACGGCGTGTACGAGGTGAACGGAGAGAAAGTAATCCAAAAGAAAGAGCATGGAGAATTTGCGGGCCGTGATCTTGTTGGTCTCGAATACGAACCGCCGTTCGATTATTACGTAAATGACAAAAACCTGAAGAATTGCGAGAACGGATGGAAGGTGTACGCGGCGGATTTCGTCACGACCGATACGGGCACGGGTATCGCGCACGAGGCGCCGGCGTTCGGCGCGGACGACTGGGAACTCCTGAAGAAAGTGAATTTGCCGTTCGTTCAGCACGTGCACATGGATGGGACGTTCAAGTCGGAGGTGCGGGATTTCGCGGGGAGGGAAGTGAAGCCGCGCTCCGACGATGATTCGGTGCGGCTCGGTACGGATATCGCGGTTTTGAAATATTTGCAGGAGCACGGAACGTTCTTCTCAAAAGAAAATGTCACCCACGCATATCCGCATTGCTGGCGGTGCGAGACGCCGCTCCTCAACTACGCGACCTCGTCATGGTTCGTTGCCGTCACGGATATAAAAGGGAATATGTTGAAGAATGCCAAGGCCATCAACTGGTCGCCGGCGCACATCAAGGAAGGCCGGTGGGGGAATTGGCTAGAAGGCGCGCGCGACTGGTCGATATCACGCCAACGGTTCTGGGCGAGCGTTATTCCGCTGTGGGTTTGCGAGACATGCAAAACGAAACGCGTCTTCGGTTCGGCGGCGGAGCTCGAGACGGCGAGCGGGAAGAAGGTTGACGACCTGCACAAGCACATCGTCGACGAGATCACCGTGCCGTGCACGTGCGGCGGGGTTATGCGCCGCATCCCTGATGTGCTCGACACGTGGTTCGACTCCGGCTCGATGCCGTACGGGGAAGAGCATTATCCGTTTGAGCATAAGAAACAATTCGAGGCCGCGTTCCCCGCGCAATTCATCGCCGAAGGTATCGACCAGACGCGCGCGTGGTTCTACTACCTGCACGTGCTCGCGAGCGCGCTCCTCCGCAAAAATGCGTTCCAGAACGTTATCGTCAACGGCATCGTGCT
>JAGWYL010000006.1 GCA_018969385.1 Patescibacteria group bacterium | reverse complement strand
TAGCGGCGGCACTTGGCGTGTGCGAAGGGAACACTGGTCCGATGCTCCTGTCCTCGCCGCCATATATCGTCGCGTAGCTAACCCGCATACGAGAAGAAGCTCGCTGAATGCAAAGCTGAACAACAACAGCGTGTTTCCTTGGATGATTTGCTTTTCCCAGTCCAAACAATGGCGGCAGAGGTCAGCAAAATACACGAAGGGTTAGAACCTCCAAAAAATGGCTCAAACAAAAAGGACTTTGGGGAAATCTACTCCCAAAATCCTATCTTGCTCCGGCGGTAGGACTCGAACCTACAACCAACGCCTTACATTTATCCTAAAGTTTCCTAAAGGGATGGACTATATCATCATCGGTTCTCGATGCGGGGCGCTTCGCCTCGACCGTGCGTCGGGGCTACTTCCTTTCGGAATAGTCTCTACACCTTCCCAAAGATTGCGCTTCGGGCTTGGCTCGGGATTACCCGCGCTTCTCGCGGTGGGGCTTCCCCGAATTCACCTCGTTATTCGATCCGGATTCCTCCGGAAAGCTGCGTAAGCCACAGGGCGCTGCTCTACCATTGAGCTACACCGGAATATCTTGCACGCGCCTCAATGAGGCGTAGGGGCATTCTAACCGAAAAATCATGCTCCGCAATGGTAGGATTGTGGGATATGGAATTGACGAGCCCGGCATTCGCGGATGGGGGAATGATACCCGCGAAGTACACGTGCGACGGCGACCGCCTGCTTTCTCCGCCGCTTGCGGTTTCCGGCGTGCCGGAGGGGACGAAATCGCTCGCGCTCGTGATGGATGACCCGGACATCCCGCAGGAGGTGAAGGACGCGCGCGGCATAGACGTGTTCGATCACTGGACGCTCTACGGCATTCCCGCGGACACGACGGAGATTCCTGAAGGCGCGTCTATCGGTTCTGCGGGTCTGAACGGAGCGGGGAACGCGGCATACACGGGGCCGTGTCCGCCGCCCGAGTACGAACCGAAAGTGCACCGTTATATTTTCAAGCTCTATGCGCTTTCAATCGCGCCCACGTTCGACGCGCCGCCTACGAAAGCGGAGCTTGAAGCGGCGATGGAGGGCGCGACGCTCGCGAGGGCGGAACTCGTGGGGAAATATTCGCGCGCGTAGCGCGCGTTGCATAAGCGCGTTTTTGTCGTAAGGTGAATTCAGGCAGTGCGTGGGCACTGTCGGTTGTTTATGGGAAGGGAAAGCCATGTTCGCATATCCGAGTCCGTTCGCCATGCCCGGCGAAAGCCTGGGCGATGACGTCGGGGAAGAAGCCGAAAAGCGCAGGGACAGATATGACCGCGCCGTCGCGTTTGAGGCGGCGTGCCATGTCGTCGAGCGCCTGCACGCGGAGACGAAACGCGCATGGTGCGACTACGTCTCGACCAAGAGTCGCGTGAATCCGGGACTCGCGGACGCCTTCGACGGCTCGTACTGGGACCTTGAAGCGGTTGCCGCCGGCGGCCCCCACCAGCTCGTACGCGTGAGCGGGCTCGTGGCCGATACGGGGCGCGGGCCGCTCCTTGTCTGCTGCGACCTGCCGACCCCGGCCGGCGCGTTCGATTTCCTGCTCCCGCTATTGGGGAACAAGGGCGTACTGCGCAATCTCTCGTTCGCGAATTTCCGCGTGCCGCGGCTCGTCCCGAACATCGGGCAGGTCCGGCACCGGACACGGCTCATGGAGCTCGTGAATGAGCTCCGGCCGATAAAAGCGGTTGCCGCGTAAGCGGCTCTCTGAAGACGTGTGGGCGCGGCGACCGAAAGGGAGCCGCGCCTATTCATTTGCCCTGCCCGCACGCTAACGGCGCCGTCGCGTAGCAAAATGCGATTTACGACACCGTTAGTGTGCGGGTATACTGAAGGCCTATCCCTTTATCGCAAAACGCCATGCTCACGCTGTATGTGAAAGACGGCTGCCCCTTCTGCGCGAAGGTGCTTGCCGTGGGAAGGGAACTCGGCATCGCGTTCGACGAGAGGAATATCGCGGACCCGTCCGTGGCCGCAGAACTCGTCGCGCGCGGCGGCAAGCGCCAGGTGCCGTACCTCGTGGACGCCGCGCGCGACACGGAGATGTACGAGTCGGACGACATCGCCCGGTACCTGCGCGAACATTACGCGGAACGAGTCGTCTAGGATGCTGGTTCGCGTACGCGTGACGCCGGATGCGCGGCGCGAAAGAGTGCTTGAGGTGGAGCGCGACACGCTCTCCATGCAGATAAAGGAGCCGGCGGAGCGGAACCTTGCGAATAAGCGCGTGCGGACGCTGGTTGCCGAGCATTTCGGCGTCTCGGAGAAGCGCGTGTCCATGGTTTCCGGCGCCCGCTCGCTTACCAAAGTCTTTTCAGTGGAATAAAATAAGGGAACATTACTCGCCGTAATCTTTCTCCGTATGCGTATCACCACGAAGACGACGAACTACACGCTCACTCCGGAAATCGGTCTCCTGATAGAGGACAAGCTCGGTTCACTTGGCAGATTCCTGCCGCAGCACAAAGAGACGGCGCTCATGGCGCTTGAGGTCGCATACACGACGGACGGAAAGAAGATGGGGAAGCCGTATCGCGCGGAAGTGAACCTGGACGTGAACGGCACGCTCTACCGCGCGGAAGCGAGCGCGGACACGATGGAGAGCGCCGTCGAAGCGGTGCGGAACGAATTGCGCAAAGAGCTCGGCCGTTCGCGCGGACGCGCCCGCGAACTCTTCCGCCGCGGCGGCAGCGCGGTGAAGTCGTTCCTGCGCTTCGGCCGCTAGGGCGCACAGCTTAACCGCCGCGCGAAAAGTCCGCGTACGCCATCTCGCGCTTGCCCTCCGGAACGACGCGCTCGATGACGAACGCGCCCGCGGGCGAGAGCGATGCCTTCGCTATCTTCACGCGCAGATCCTTGCCGCCGCGCTCGGCGAAGAAGTACGTTCCCGGCCACGTCGCATAGGCGCGATACTTCGCCCAGTTTTCCGCGTCCGGCGCGTTAAGCGAGAGCAGGCCCGCTTCTTTCCGTATCTTCTTGCAGTACGTCGCCCGCGTCTCGTCCTGCGGTACGGGCGCGAGCGTTCCCGAAAGGTAGCCGGGAAGCGATCCGATAAGCAGATGCGCGCCCATCGTGATGAGGCGCGCGCGGAGTTCCGGCGTGGTCTCCGCGGGCGCGATGGGCGTCTCTTCCATCGCGACGATGTCGCCCGCGTCGAGCGCGTGCTTCATCTTCTGTATAGCGACGCCGGTATACGCGTCTCCGGCAAGGAGCGCCGCTTCGACGGGGGAAGCGCCGCGATACTTCGGCAGGAGCGAATAGTGGATATTCAATACGCCCTTCGGGAACGCCTCGATGAGCGCTTCCGGAAGGATTTTCCCGTACGCGACGACGACGGCGAGCGGACATTCGTACGAGGCGATTTCCCGCAGCGTCTGCGCGTCGAAAGTTTCCGGCGTAAGGACTGGAATGCCGTATTCCGCGGCGAACGCCTTGGTTTCGGAAGGGGTAAGCAGGAGGCCGCGTCCGCGCTTCGCGTCCGGAGAGGTGATGACGACGGCGGGGACGAGCCCGCGCGAGGCGAGGCATGCGAGCGTGTCGCGCGCCACGTACGGCGTGCCGAAGAAAGCGAATCGTGGTATATCCGTTCCGGACATGAAGACCATCGTAGTCTGTTTGTGTCCGCGAATCAAAGGAGAATCGCCATGATTCCGTTCGAACGCCTGTTCCCCGAGCGGATTCCGGACGAGGCGGTGCGGGGAAGCGGCACCGCCTTCGACGCGAACGCGCGGCTCACGTTCCTGCGCTCGAAGGTGCGCATGATGGAGAAGGCGTGGGATGCATACGAAGACGCCTTCCGCGCGCGCGGCCGGACGAGAGCCGCGCGCAGGAACATCGTGACCCGCTGGCTTAATCGGCTCGACCTGCGGCTCGCATTCAAGCGCCCTTATTAGCGGGCGGCCTCGTCTCGTCTTTCGCACCGGCCATTTCGGCCGGTGCTTCTTTCTTGTGTCGGACGAGCGTGACGAGGTCGTGCGCGTGGTCGATGAAGAGGGTTCCGTTCAGGTGGTCCGTCTCGTGTTCGAATATCTGCGCGAGCATGCCGCCGCCGCCGCGCGTAAACGCGCTTCCGTCCGCGCGACGCGCGCGCACCGTCGCGCGCTCGTGGCGCTTCGTCTTCCCGTACACGTCGCGGACGGACAGGCAGCCCTCGTCGAGTTCCGCGGTCTTGCGCGAGGTGCGTACGAACTCCGGATTTATGTAGACGCCCACGTCGGGCGTGCGCACTTCTTCCCCTTCCGGCACGGGCGGGAGCGTGCGGTCATAGCGCACGATGAAGATGCGATAAGAAACGCCTATCTGCGGCGCGGCGAGCGCGACGCCGTCCGCTTCCGCATCGAGCGCCCGTTCCATGTCGGCGATGATTCCGGCGAGCTCGGGAGTGCCGAACAGCTTTTCCGGGACGGGCTTCGCGATTTTCCGGAGGACCGGGTCGTTCTTCTGGACGATATCCGTCATGCGGGGACTATACCAAACCTGCGCGTATAAAAACAAAACCGCCGAGAGAACAGGATTGCGTGATGGACAGCTGGGGCCGAAACATCACGTATCCTGTCCTCCCGGACGGCATCCCGCGGTGGAGGGGTCGTAACCGCAGGATCAGGGGGCGCCGCGCCCGCCTGCGAACGCTCCGCGCATCCTCTTAACGAGGACGGGAACATGCAGGCGGGCGCGGCTTAGGGCTTTCGCGAGACGGTCGCCGTGGTGCGAGACCGGCCTCAAGCGCGCCCCAATTCTAAGGTACGTAATCATGTCGGCGGGGTGTCCCTGGGTTTGGGGCCATATTTGGGACACCCCATCGCCTTCCGCTAAGAGCCACGAAACGGTCGGATAGCGACTATATCACTACGAAATAGGATGTCAATACTTCCGGGACGCGTCCGGATTCTCGTTGAAATGCTTCTTCGGGTCCACCTCCCACCCCGGTACCGCAAGCTCACTCCGTTCGCTTGGCTACGGGGCGAGACTCAGTCCCGATGTGCATTCACGGCTGTCGGAACGGATTTTCAGGATAGTGCTTTTTTGGATCAAGTTCCCACCAGAATTTCTTGCTGAAATGCTTCGCGCGCGTGCAGACGCTCTGCAGGTAGTAGAGGTCGTTCGTCGGTATGCCTTCGAGTATCTTTCCCATGCGCGCCATGGTCACCGGGCTAAGGCCGTCCTGCTTGCGCGCATGGTTCAGGTGGCGCGTGAAGAATCGCATGAGCTCGCCGCGCTCCGTCTTGCGGCTCCGCTCGTTCCGAATCTTCGGCAGCAGCTCGCCAAGCGGCTTCATCCCGCCCGCATCGTCCGCGCGCGCGCGTCCGTCCTGCGCGCGTGCCGCGGCGTTTCGGTCATCTCGTCCGGCGGAGGGATTCATATCCGCGAAAACGGAAGGCGTCAGAGCGCGAGCGAATAGACCGCGCCCTTATCCTCGACGACGACGCTCCCGTCCTTCCGTGCGGCGAGCGCCGGGGCGGTACCGGCGTACGCTGGCGCGAAGTAGCGCGGGTCGAGCGGGTCGAGCTCGAGCGCATAGACGCTTCCGCCGACGGCCACGAGGAGCGCGTCATCGCGTCCGGGGAACGGAACGACGCTGCGGAGCGTATCGACCGGAGAGAAGATGACCGTGGGCGAACAGGCGCTCGCTTCGCACAGGTACGCGGGCGGCGTGCAGGAGGCGCTGCCTTCGACGGGGTCGGCGATGATGCGGTTATCCGAGACGTACGTCTTCGCGCAGCCGCCCGCAAGCGGAAGCGGCGCGTCAGAAGAGGGAAGCGCGGCATCCGCGACGAGCTTTTTCGCGGCATCCGCCGCGGCCCCGCTGAGCAGCGTGCCCGGAACGACGCCCGCCTTCGGAACCGGCACCATGATGGCGGGAACGGACGCGTCCTGCGCGCGTATCGGTACGAGCTCATTCCACGGCCAGTAGCCGCTCGCTTCCACGATGATGGCGTGATTCCCCGGCGTGAGCGTGAGGCGCGCGAGGCCGTCCTTGGCGACGGTGTTGCGTATCGAGTCCGCGTATACGACGGCGCCCGCGGGCAGGCCGGAGACGGTGAGCGTATACGCTTTCATGATGGACGGTCCCGGAGCGAGACGGTAGCCGAGGCTGTAGATGAGGAGCGTGCCGCCGCCGAGTATGAGGAGGCCGCCGATGATGATGACGCTCCCCGTGAGCCGGAATCTCATAGGCAAATGGGCTCGCGCTCCGCCTCGACCTTCGCGCCGATCTTCTCGAGCCGCTCGACGAGAAGCGCGTAGCCTCGATTGATGCTGTACACCTGACGCAGGACGGACGTGCCTTTCGCCGCGAGCATCGCGATGAGCAGGATGGTGGCGGGACGGAGCGCCGGCGGGCAGACGAGGTCCGCCGCGTGGAGCGGCGTGGGTCCCGTGATGAAGACGCGATGCGGGTCCGCGAGCAGCACGTCCGCGCCGAGCTTCGAGAGTTCCGTGTAGTAGATGGCGCGATGGTCGTAGACCCAGTCGTGCACCAGCGTCTGGCCCTTCGCCGCGGTCGCGATGACGGCGAAGAAGGGGAGATTGTCTATGTTAAGGCCCGGGTACGGACGCGGATGGATGGGCTCCGCGGCGGCGACGAGCGCGGAGGGCTCGGTCTCGATGTCGACGAGCTTCGTGAAGCCGTTCTCGGAGACATACGGCGCGGAGAGCGAATAGCAAAAGCCCATGGTGGAAAGCGTGAGGAGCTCGAGCTCGAGGAAGTCGATGGGCGCGCGGCGTATCGTAAGCGCGGAGCCGGTGACCGCGGCGGCGGCGATGAAGAACATCGCGTCCGTCGGGTCCTCCGCGAGCGGATACTCGATGTCCGCCTCGATGTGCGCGACGCCGGTCACGAAAAGCGTGGCGGTGCCGATGCCGCCGATGACGACGCCGAGCCGCGAGAGGAAATGACACGCCTCCTGCACCTGGTAGTTCGCGGACGCGTACTTGATGGTGGACGTGCCCGCGATGCTCGCGGCGGCAAGGAGCGCGTTTATGGTGGCGGTGTCGCTCGCTTCGAGCAGGATTATTTCCGCGGGCCGGAGCGCGCCGCCGGTCACGTCATACGCTTCCGATTCCGTCGCGACGCCGACGCCGAACTTCTCGAGCGCGAAGAGGTGCGGCCGGATGGTGCGCTTGCCGAGCTTGCAGCCGCCCGCGTGCGGCAGCGAGAAGCGCGGCGTATCGTGCGCCAAAGCGCCGATGAACATGAGGATGCTCCGCGTGCGTGCTGCCGCCGCGCGGTCGATATCCGCGAGTGCGAGCGTATCCGGTCGGGTGAGGGTGAGCGTGTCGCCCGACCACGTCGCCATGACGCCGATAGAGCGCAGCACTTCGAGGATGCGCTCCACTTCTTCGATGCGCGGCACGTGGCGGAGCACCGTCTTCCCGTGATTGAGGAGCGAGGCGGCAAGGAGCGCGACCGCGCCGTTCTTCGAGGTGTTTACCGTGACTTCGCCGGAGAGCTTCCTGCCTCCTTCGATGCGGAAATTAAGGTGCGATTCAGGAGTCATCCCGGTCATTCTACACGCCGTCCGCACAACCCCAAAATGCACGGGGCGCCGGAGGTTGCCTCCGGCGCCGCATCGCTCTCGATAGGCGCTCCTTCCGCCGTTCTGCTATAGTACTCATCACTGCGGCTTCATCATGGCTTCCTTCTTCTCCCCGAAACTCGGCATCGACCTCGGCACCACGAACGTCCTCGTGTACCTGCCGGGGAAGGGCGTGGTGCTGAACGAGCCGTCCGTCGTCGCCGTCTCGAAGGACACGAAAAAGGTGCTCGCCATCGGCGCGGAAGCGAAGCGCATGATAGGCCGGACGCCGGAGGAAATCATCGCGTACCGTCCCATGAAGGACGGCGTCATCGCGGACTACCGCGTGACGGAAGCGATGCTCCGCTATTTCATACGCAAGGCGCTCAAGTGGAATCCTCTGCGTCCCACGGTGCTCGTGTCCGTGCCCGCGGGCGTGACGTCGACGGAGAAGCGCGCGGTCATCGAAGCGGCGATGAAGGCGGGCGCGAAGGACGCGTTCGTCGTGAAGGAGCCGATACTCGCCGCCATCGGCGCGGGCATTCCCATCAACGAGCCCGTGGGCCACATGATAATCGACATCGGCGGCGGGACCATCGACGTCGCCGTCATCTCGCTCGGCGGCATCGTCGCGGCGAACTCGGTGAAATGCGCGGGCAATAAGCTCGACGCCGCCATCGCCGAATACCTGAAGCGCCAGTACAACCTCGCGGTCGGGGAGAAGACCGCGGAAGAAGTGAAGATAAAAGTGGGCGCCGCGGTCCCTATGAACGAAGAGCTTTCGATGCCCGTGAAAGGGCGCGACCTCGTGACCGGGCTGCCGCGGACGGTGGAGGTGCGCTCGAACGAGGTGGCCACAGCCATAGGCAGGGAACTGCGGGAGATGGTGAAAGCCATCAAGGACGTGCTGCAGGAAACGCCGCCCGAGCTCGCTTCCGACATCATCGACAACGGCATCATCATGACGGGCGGCACGAGCCAGCTGCGGCATTTCCCCGAACTCATCTTCCGCCGCACGGGCGTGCGCGCGAAGCTTGCGCCCGAAGCGTACTACTGCGTGGTGAAGGGGACGGGCATCGCGCTTTCGCATCTCGATACCTATAAGAAGAGCATCATTTCCAAGCGGTAGCCGGAACCATGCGCGCAGCGCGCGGGCTAGAACTCATTTCAAAACCTCCGGCGAGGAGATGCGCGGTTCGGAAGCCTAAGGGGAGTTCGCTTCCGAATCGCGCACCCGGAGCCGGTTTTGAAATGAGTTCGAAGGAACGGTGCGCCGCCCCGTAGGGGCGGCGCACCTTCTTATCGTCCGCCAAGACGCATCACTGCGTCACCTTCGTGAACTCAAGAGCGCCGTTGCCGTTCAGGTAGTTCATGGAGAGGTCCGTCGCGGTCGCTGACGTGATGGCGAAGTACATGACGGATTCCGCGGGGAACTCGAGCTTGATGACGGTCTGCCCGTCGACGGCGGGGAGCTGCACCGGTTCCGCGGCGGGATCCGGAACGACGCTCCATATGCCGGTCATCGTCGTCGACGCCGTTCCCGCGTACCGGTCGATGACGGTTCCGTTCGTATCGAACTCGCGCGTGAACTTCGCGTCTTGCGTGCTCACCCAGACGCCGGAAAGCTCGCCGGCAATCGTCGCCCGGTCGCGCGTCGCCATAAGCTCGGGATTCGGAACCGGATTGCCCGGCGCGGGAGAAGGGGCGACGTGCGCCGACCAATACCAGTAGCCGAGGACGAAGAAGATGACGAGCGCCGCGGCGAATACCCAGGTTCTTGTCTTCATACTGCGGGACGAGCGGTTACGAATATCGTGATTCCATACTAGCCCTTGCCCTACGGACGTACAACCGCGATTCCGCTATACTGGTTACGCATGAAGCATCACGCGTATCTCGTGACCGGCCCGCAAGACGCGGCGCGCGAAGCCGCGCTCGCGTTCGTCGAGGGCGAACTCGGACTGCCCGCGAAGGGGAATCCGGACGTCATCGAGATCCGCCGCGGACTCTTCACCGTCGAAGACGCGCGCGAACTCTCGTCCATCGCTTCCGCGGCGCCCCTCACCGGCGACGCGAAAGCCATCCTCATCGTCGCCAGCCGCATCTATCACGAAGCGCAGAACGCGCTCCTCAAGCATTTCGAAGAACCCGTCGCCGGCACGACGCTCTTCCTCGTGCTGCCCGGAGAAGGCGCGGTCATCGGCACGCTGCGCTCGCGCGTCATGGCGCTTCCGGGATGGGACGGCGGCGCGCAGGCGATAAGCGACGAGGCGCGCGCGTTCCTCGCCGCGGACGAGAAGGGAAGGAGTGCGCGCATCGAGCGCCTTGCCGCGGCCAAGGACGAAGTCGCGCGCCGAGAGGCGCGCGACACGGCGCTCTCCATACTCGACGGCGTCGAGCGCGCCGTCCATGCGAAGTGGAAGAAGGACGGGACGGACGCCGCCGCCGCGCTCCTGTCCGAGCTTCAGGAACTGCGCGGGTACCTTATGGACCGCTCGTCGCCCGTGAAGATGATCCTCGAACATCTCGCCATCGTCCTTCCGCCGCGTAGCGTCCCGTAACGGTGTATAGTATCCGTACTTACCGCTAATCTTCACTGCTATGGCGTACGACCTCTCAAGACTCAAGACCGCCATTTCCGAAACGGAGGAATGGCTCCGCAACGAGCTCTCCGGCATCCGGACGGGGCGCGCGTCGCCCGCGCTCCTCGATTCGGTGAGGCCGGACGCGTACGGCGTGAAGACGCCGCTCGCGCAGCTCGCGTCCGTGACCATCGAGGACGCGCGCACGCTGCGCGTCATCCCGTGGGACAAGGGGAACACGAAGGCTATCGAGAAGGGCATCACGGACGCGGACCTCGGCGTCGGCGTCTCCGTCGACGACCAGGGCCTGCGCGTGAATTTCCCCGAACTCACCGCCGAACGCCGCACGCTCCTCAAGAAGCTCGCGGGCGAACGGCACGAGCAGGCGAAGGTGACGCTCCGCGGACATCGCACGGAGGCCATGAACGGCGCGGCGGACGCGGAGAAGGCCGGCGGCATGGGCAAGGACGAGCTCGAACGCATCAAGGCGGAGATTCAGAAGCTCATTGACGCGGGGAACGCGGCATTCGCGGCGCTCGCGGAAAAGAAGGACGAGGAGATTTCGCGCTAGCGAGGATACGCGTTCATGGAAGTCCTCATCCTCATCCTCGTACTCGTCGCGCTCATCCTGGTGCACGAGTTCGGGCATTTCGTCGTCGCGAAGCTTGCCGGCATGCGCGTCGACGAATTCGGCATCGGCTACCCGCCGAAGGCGCTTTCGCTCGGCGTGCGCGGCGATACGGAGTACACGCTGAACTGGCTTCCGTTCGGCGGGTTCGTCCGCATCTACGGCGAGGACAGCGAAGCGCGCGACGCGGACGCGCATCCGTCCGCGGGGCGCGCGTTCACGGACAAGCCGCGCGCGGTGCAGGTGCTCGTGCTCGTCGCGGGCATCGCGATGAACATGCTGTTCGCGTTCCTCCTCTTCACGTTCATCCTGCTCGTTGGTACGCCGCGCGCCCTCTCTCCCGCCGAAGCGACGCTCGCGCACGACGCGCGGCTCGCGGTCGCCACCGTGCTTCCGGCATCGCCCGCGGCATCCGCGGGCCTTGCCGCGGGCGACATCATCGAGTCCGCCTCCTACGCGGGCAAGACGTACGCGGAGGCGACGCCGGACTCCTTCACCGTGTTCGTCTCAAGCGACACGGCGCAGGCGCCCATCGCGATTTCCGTCCTCCGCAACGGCGCCGTGAAGGACGTCACGCTCGTTCCGGAACCGGGGGTCATCGTTTCGGACCCGGCACGCCCCGCGATAGGACTCGGCGTCGCCACCATCGGGACCGTCCCGCTTTCGTTTCCCGCGGCCGTCACCGAGGGCGCGCAGACGACCTGGTACGTGACGAAAGCGACATCCCTCGGCCTCTATGAATTCTTCGCGGGCATCGTCACGGGTCATGCGGACTTCTCCCAGATTTCCGGACCGGTCGGCATCGCGGGTGCCGTCGGCACGGCAAGCGCGCAGGGCTTTACGGACCTGCTCTCCCTCGTCGCCGTCATCTCGGTGAACCTCGCGCTCATCAACGTCATTCCCGTGCCCGCGCTCGACGGCGGCCGGCTGCTCTTCGTCCTCATCGAAGCGGTCATACGCCGACCGCTCCACCCGGGCATCACGCGCGCCGTGAACACGCTCGGCTTCGCGCTCCTCGTTCTCCTCATGCTCGCCGTGACGGCGCACGACATCTTCAAGATATTCGTCTAGGACCCTTCTAGGACCTCAAGCGGGCCCGGTTGCGCGAGGAGTGACGGTTCGGAAGCCTAAGGAGAGTTCGCTTCCGAACCGTCACTCCTCGCGCGTCCTTCCTTCCTCGCGAGTCGTCAAATGGGTCCTAGGATCGCAGGGGGAGAGGGGCCGATTTACGGTATTTTTAGTGTTCAGGTATAATTCGCGCACATATGCGGCAATCACAGCTTTTCACGAAGACCAGGCGTAACGCGCCTGCCGATGAGGTCGCGAAGAACGCCGAGCTTCTCATCCGCGCGGGATTCGTCCATAAGGAGATGGCGGGCGTGTATTCGTACCTGCCGCTCGGCCTGCGCACCCTCAACAAGATAGTGGAAGTGATACGCGAAGAGATGAACGCCGTCGGCGGCCAGGAACTCATCATGACCGCGCTCCAGGACAAGGAACTCTGGAGCCGCACGGACCGCTGGGACGACGAGAAGGTCGATAACTGGTTCAAGACCGAATTCAAATCCGGCGGACAGACCGGACTCGCCATCACGCATGAAGAACCGCTGACGCGCATCATGTCGGAGTACGTCTCTTCCTACCGCGACCTTCCGATATTCGCGTACCAGTTCCAGAACAAGTTCCGCAACGAGCTGCGCGCGAAGAGCGGCATCATGCGCGGGAAGGAGTTCCTGATGAAGGACATGTACTCGTTCGCGCAGGATGACGCGCAGCATCAGGAGCTGTATGCGAAGGCGCGCACGGCATACGTGAAGACGTTCGAACGCCTGGGGCTCGGCGCGCACACCTACGTGACCTTCGCTTCCGGAGGCATCTTCAGCCCGTTCTCCGAGGAGTTCCAG
This sequence comes from Patescibacteria group bacterium, assembly GCA_018969385.1. Classification (GTDB taxonomy): domain Bacteria; phylum Patescibacteriota; class Minisyncoccia; order Phycocordibacterales; family Phycocordibacteraceae; genus C7867-001. The sequence continues at coordinate 30,733 of JAGWYL010000006.1, read as the reverse complement.
ACGATCTCAGATTCCGGAGAAGACACCATCTACGTGGACGAGGAGAAGAAGCTGGCCGTCAACAAGGAGGTCTTGTCAGACGAGAACCTCGCGACGCTCGGCCTCTCCCGCGAGCGGCTGGTCGAGAAGAAAGCGATAGAGGTCGGCAACATCTTCCACCTCGGCACGCGCTTTTCCGAACCGCTCGGATTGTCCTACACCGATGAGGAAGGGAAGCGCCGTCCGGTGCTCATGGGCTGCTACGGCATCGGACCTTCGCGCATCATGGGGACGATAGTCGAGGTGTTCGCCGACGAGAAGGGCATCGTATGGCCCGAAGCGGTGGCGCCGTTCCGCCTTCACCTCGTCGCGCTCGGCAAGAAGGGCGACGACGTGACGCGCTACGCGGACGAGCTCTATGACGAGCTTTCCGCGCACGGCGCATCCGTCCTCTACGACGACCGCGACCTGCGCGCCGGCGAGAAGTTCGCGGACAGCGACCTCATCGGCATCCCGTGGCGCGTCATCGTCGGGAAGGACGCCGCCGGCTCCGACCTGTTCGAGGTGGTCGAACGCGCGAGCGGGGAAACGGCGAAGAAGACGCGCGAAGAGGTGCTCGCGCTCGCGACGGGACGCGCGGCCTAGCGTATGGCGGAGCGATTCGGCAACCTCTTCTCCCACGACATCGGTATCGATCTCGGTACCGCCAATACGCTCGTGTACGTGCGCGGGCGCGGCATCATGCTCACGGAACCGTCCATCGTGGCGGTGAACGAGAAGACGAATCGCGTCGTCGCCGTCGGCAGGGACGCGAAGCCCATGCTCGGCAAGGCGCCGCCGCACATCCGGGTCGTGCGTCCGCTCTCGCACGGCGTCATCTCCGATTTCGAGGTCACGGAAGAATTGCTCTCATACCTCATCAACAAGGCGCACAACGATCGCTCGAAGCTCTTCGGTCCGCGCGTCGTCGTCGGCGTGCCGACCGGCGTCACGAACGTGGAGAGCCGCGCCGTGCGCGACGCCGCCGCCGCCGCGGGCGCGCGCGAAGTCTACATCGTCGAGGAAGCGGTGGCGGGCGCCATCGGCGCGAAGCTGCCCATCCAGGAGCCGGTCGGCACGATGGTGCTCGACATCGGCGGCGGCACGACGGACATCGCCGTGCTCTCGCTCTCGGGCGTCGTCTCGTCCGTCTCGTCGCAGGTCGCGGGCGACCGCTTCAATGACAACATCTCCGAATTCGTACGCAGCGAATTCCAGCTCGCGATAGGGGAGCGGACGGCGGAGGAGGCGAAGCTCGCCATCGGTGCGGTGCTTCCCTTGGCGACGCCGCTCGAGCGCGCCATACGCGGCCGCGACCTCGCGACGGGCCTGCCGCGCGAGATTCTCCTCACGGATTCGCACATACGCGAGGCGCTCGGGCCGTCGCTTGATACGCTCATGGAGCAGCTGAAGCAGGTCATCGAGCGCACGCCGCCCGAACTCCTCTCCGACATCCTCGAGCGCGGCGTCTTCATCTTCGGCGGCGGCGCCCTGCTTCGCGGCCTCCCGCGGCTCCTTGAGAAGATGCTCGGCGTGCCGGTGCATATCGTGCAGGACCCGCTCACCGCGGTGGTGCGCGGGACGGGCATCATCACGGAAGACCCGAAACGGTTCCGTGACTTTTTCATCGATGAGGACGCGGTTATTTCGGAAACCTAGGCGGTTCATCCCGCCCGCCGTTGCACTGCGGTTCGCGGCGCTCGCGCTCGTCGTTGCGCTTGTCGTGCTGTGGCGCTTCGCCTTGCCCGGCTCGTTCCTCTTCGCGGTCGCGCCCATCGCGCAGGTCGGTACGGCCGCCGCGAACGGCGTGTCCGGCCTCGCCGCGCTCTTCGCGGACCGCACCGCGCTCTCGGGCGAACGGGATGCGCTCGCTCAAGAGCTCGCGTCCGTGACGGAAGAGCGTGATACGCTCGCAGCGCAGCTTACGGACCTCACCCGCCACGAAGGCGGGTTGCCGGCATTCCCTCCGGGCATGCTCGCGTCCGTGCTCATCCGCCCGCCGATGGCGCCCTACGATTCGCTCGTCGTCGAAGTCGGCGACGGCGTGTCGGTCGCGGACGGTGAGCTCGCGCTTGCGGACGGCGGCACGCCCGTCGGGACCGTCACGTCCGTCGACGGACGCTTCGCGCGCATCGCGCTCTTCTCTTCGTCGGGGACGAAGACCTCGGTCCTCGTGGGCGCGTCAAGGACGCCCGCGACGCTTACCGGCACCGGCGCGGGCGGCTTCTCGTTCTCGCTGCCGCGCTCGCTTTCGGGGCCGCTCTTCGCGAAGGGGGATGCGGTGTACTTCTCCTACGGCGGCCTGCGGCCCATCGGCACCATTGCCGCGGTCACGAACAATCCCGAGAGCACGTCCGTCTCATACCTCGTGCAGGGCGTGGCGAATCCGTTCTCGCTCACCTGGCTCTCGCTCGTCTCGTATCCCGCGCCATGAAAGCCTTCCTCGCGCTCGCATTCGCCTTCCTTTCCGCACTCTGGTTCCCCTGGCCGGTCACGTTCCTCGCGCTCCTTGCCGCTGAGTTCTCCTTCACCGGTTCGGCCGTCGCGCTCGGCATCTTCGCGGACTTGGTCTCGCGCACGTCGCCGCTTTTCGCCGCGCCGCTCCCCGTCGGCACGCTCACGGGCGTCGGCATCATGCTCGCGGTCTATGCGCTCCGGCGCTTTACGCACCGCAGGCTCATCGGCGGCCTCGCTACCGAGCCGCTTCGCGCCTTGCCGCGCTGATCCGCTCCATGTTCCGCCGCCGCATCCGGAGGACGTACCGTTTCCATGAGATAGACCCCGACGAAGTGCTCGTCGACGCGTCGAACCTCCCTTCGTTCGAGCCGGGGCACATGGAAGGGAGGCTGGAGCGTCCCATCGGGGACGGCGCGTTCCTCGGACTCGGTATCGTCATCGCGCTCGTCCTCGCGGGGCTTCTCGGACGCGCCTGGTATCTCGAAGTAGAGCGCGGCCCGTCCTATGCCGCCATAAGCGAACAGAACCAGCTCGATTCGAGCGTGCTCTTCGCGGACCGCGGCGTCATCACGGACCGCAACGGCGTGCCGCTCGTGACGAACGTGGCGCTTCCCGACGGTTCCGTCCGCCGCCTGTACCGGAGTCCCGGCTTCTCGAACGTGCTCGGGTACGTGTCGTATCCCCGGAAGGATTCGAACGGGAATTACTACGACACGGACATCACCGGCCTCGCGGGCATCGAGAAATCGGAGAACGCGCTCCTCGCCGGACAGAACGGCACGCTGCTCGTGGAGAAGGACGCGCTCGGCCGCGTCGTCTCGCAGGGGAAGGTGATACCGCCGGTGAACGGGAAATCGCTCCGGCTTACCATCGACGCGCGCGTAGAGCAGGCGATGTATGACGCCATACAGCAGGTGTCGGAGCGCATGCGCTTCAACAGCGGCGGCGGCATCATCATGGACGTGCGCACCGGCGAGCTGCTCGCGCTCGTCTCCTATCCGCAGTACGACTCGAACGTGCTCTCCTCCGGCGGACCGTCTTCGACCATCGCCCTCTACAACACGGACCCGCGCCACGTATACCTGAACCGTCCGGTGCAGGGGCTCTACACGCCGGGCTCGGTGGTGAAGCCCATCGAAGCCGCAGGCGCGCTCACGGACGGCGTCATCACGCCGGACTACACCATCAACGATACCGGGTCCATCAGCGTGCCGAACCCGTACGACCCCGCGCATCCGAACATCTTCGTCGACTGGAAAGTGCTCGGCACGGAAAATCTGGAAAAGGCCATCGCGTGGTCTTCGGACGTGTACTTCTACATGGTCGGCGGCGGCTACGGCGGCATAAAGGGGCTCGGCATCGACCGCCTCGCATACTGGTTCAAGTCGTTCGGGTTCGATTCGGCGACGGGCGTCGCGCTTCCCGGCGAGAACAGCGGCTTCGTTCCCACGCCCGCGTGGAAGGAGGCCGCGTACGGCAAGGCATGGAACATCGGCGATACGTACCACACGGCCATCGGGCAGTATGCGGTGCAGGTGACGCCCATCGAGCTCACGCGCGCCATCGCCGCGGTCGCGAACGACGGCACGCTCCTCACCCCGACCTTGCTCGAAGGGGAGCCGGTCCAAGGGACGCGCGTACCGGCAAGCGCCTCGGCGCTCGCCGTCGCGCGCGCGGGCATGCGGCTCAGCGTCACGAGCGCGCTCGCTTCGCCGCTCGACTTCCCGTACGTGGAAGTCGCGGCGAAGACGGGCACCGCGCAGGTCGGCGTCAATAACGAATACGACAACGCGTGGGTCGAAGGGTTCTTCCCGTACCAGGACCCGAAATACGCGTTCGTCGTCGTGCTCGAGCGCGGTCCTTCGGGTTCCGGCGAGCAGGGCGTGAGCGTGATGCAGCAGGTCTTTACGGAACTCGAGCAGACCGCCCCCGAATATTTCAAATGACCGGTTTCCCTTGCGCGCTTTCTTGGCGCAGGTACAATGAGCGTCCATTACACCTCGCATGACCCGCGTTATGAACGATACGGAGACTGTCGTCTCGCAAGAGAAGTTCGACGAAATGGTGAAAGAATTGGAGAACCTCAAGACCGTGCGTCGGACTGAAATCGCGAAGAACCTCGAGTACGCCAGATCGCTCGGCGACCTTTCCGAGAACGCCGAGTACCAGGAAGCGCGGGAACTGCAGGCGGCGACGGAGGAGCGCATCAGGAAGCTCGAAGAGCTCGTAAAGAACGCGAAGATAGTCACGGACGGCAAGAAGAAGGACGTCGTCGGCTTCGGTTCGCACATCACGATACGGAAGGACGGCTCCTCGGAAGGGCACGAGTACGTCATCGTCGGGAGCGAGGAGGCGGACATGCGCGCGCACAAGCTCTCCCACGTCTCGCCCCTCGGCGCCGCGCTCATGGGCAAGAAGAAGGGCGATGTCTTCACGTTCGAGACGCCGAACGGCAAGCAGACGTATTCCGTCGAGAAAGTGAGCTAGGCCGTCTTCGGTCGCGCTCGATACAGAGCGGGCGCCGGAATCCCGGCGCCCGTTTCGAGTTTCCGCGACGCTTAGCGAGCGTGCCTATGCGGATTCTCCTCCCAGTCCGCCTCATCCGGCGGAGGCTGGAAGACGATATGTATGACGAGCGCCACGACGAGCGCGAATGCGATGCAGGACGCGATATGCAGGTACAAGCGCAGGGCGTCTTCGAGATAGAACGGTCCGTACCCGAAGAACAGCGTACCGAGCGCGAGCATCAGGCAGACGAGCAACAGGAAAACCCTCATGGCCGTGACTCCTCCCGTAAGGCGGCGTTCCCGGATGCCGCCACGAGGGAAGTATGACATGCACACTTGCCGTTCCATGATAGGATGTGCATATATCCCTCCAGCCTGACGTATGGCACTTGAAGATATCAGGAACGAGCGACTTGCCAAGCTTGCACGGCTCCGCGAAGCGGGCATGGATCCATATCCGGTTCATGCCGCTCGCACGCATGACATCGCGCGCTTTCTGGAAAACCATGCGGCACTTGCCGAGAGTGGCGAGGTCGTGACGCTCGATGGCCGTATCATCTCATTCCGCGAACACGGCGGCTCCATTTTTATAGATATCGTCGACGGCACGGGAAAGACACAGGGGTTCCTGAAGAAGGACACACTCGGAGATGATGTGTTCGAACTGTTCCTGAAGGACGCGGATGTCGGGGATTTCATCGAGCTATCGGGCATCGCGTTCACGACCAAGCGCGGTCAACCGAGCGTGGAGGTTCGGTCATGGCGCATGCTCGCCAAATCAATCCTGCCGATTCCTGACCAGTGGTATGGTCTCAAGGACGAGGACGAACGGTACCGGAAACGCTATCTCGACATTCTCCTCTCGGGTGAAACGGCAGATCGCATTCGGCGTCGTTCCAAGTTCTGGAATGTCATTCGTTCGTACCTCCTCGACCGCGATTTTGTCGAGGTTGAGACACCGGTTCTGGAAACCACGACCGGCGGCGCGGAGGCTACCCCGTTTAGGACGCATCACAACGCACTCGACATCGATGTGTACTTGCGAATCAGCGCCGGGGAGCTCTGGCAGAAACGGCTCATGGTCGCCGGGCTCCCAAAAGTGTTCGAAATCGGACGTATTTTCCGCAATGAGGGCATGAGTGCGGAACATGCACAGGACTACACGCAACTCGAGTTCTACGAGGCCTATAAGGATTATCGGCAGGGCATGGAGATGATCCGCGATCTATACCGCACCATCGCGGACGAGGTATACGGTACACGTGTCTTCACCATAAAAGATGTTGCGATTGACCTCGGTCACGAATGGGAGACGTACGACTTTTGTGCGCTCATGCAGGAGAAGTACGGGTTCGATCCGCGCGATGTTGGGGATTATTCCGAAGCGGAGTCTTGCGCGCTCATGAAGAAATATGAACCCGCCTATGATGGAGACGAACGAGGCATCGGCCGCGTCGTCGATTATCTCTGGAAGAAGGTTCGCAAGGAAATCGCCGGCCCTGGCTTTCTCATACACGTGCCGGTATATCTCGAGCCGCTCGCGAAGAAAGATCCGAACGACCCGCGCGTCGTCGAACGTTTTCAAGTCATGCTTGCCGGTAGCGAGATCGGGAAAGGGTTCAGCGAATTAAATGACCCCGTAGATCAGGCCGAGCGTTTCAGGCATCAGGGCGAGTTGCGGGATGCCGGTGACGAGGAGGCGCAGATGCCGGACGCCGAGTACGTCGAAGCGCTCGAGTATGGTATGCCGCCCTCGTTCGGATTTGGCGTTTCCGAACGCCTTTTCGCCTTTCTCGAAGGCGTATCGATACGTGAGGGACAGATTTTTCCGCTCATGCGGCCGCGCGGGTAGTCGCGCAAATAAGAAAAACCCCTGCGCGTGCGTTACGCAGGGGTTTCCGAATAACCGGAGAAGAAGCATGCATGCCCGCCGTTATGTCGGCGGATCCGTGGGCGCGGCGCGGGCGGACGCTTCGAGCTTCGCGAGCGCGCGCAGGTATGCGAGCGCGGTCGCTTCGACCGTGTCCGTATGCACCGCACTCGCGCTCGCGGTCTTTCCGATCTTGGAAAGCGTTACGCTCACGCGGGCTTGAGAGTCCGCGCCGCGCGTGACCGCTTCCGGGATGAAAGAGACGAGTTCGGCATAGTGCGGATACGCGTCCCGTATGGCGGCTATCGCCGCGTCCACGGAACCGTCGCCGCTCGCTTCGCCCGTGTACGTCTCGCCGGCATACCGGATAGTGATAGCCGCATGCGGCGTGACGCTCCTTCCAGCCGTGTACGTGAGTTCCACGATGTCGGCTTCCGGCATGCTCGCCGACAGGTCGCCGATTATCGCGACGAGGTCGTCGTCGAAGACTTCCTTCTTCGTGTCGGCGAGAAGCTTGAAGCGCGCGAACGCGCCGCCAATCGTTTCCTCGTCGAGCGCGATGCCGAGCGCGGCGAGCTTTTCATGGAACGCATGGCGCCCCGAAAGCTTGCCGAGCGGCAAGCTTCCGACCGCGCCGACATCTTCGGGACGCATGATCTCATACGTCTCGACGTGCTTCAGCATGCCGTCCTGGTGGATGCCGGATTCGTGAGCGAACGCATTCTTGCCCACGATGGCCTTGTTGGGCGGTACGACAAGGCCCGTCGCGTTCGCGACCAGCTTCGACGCTCTCGCGAAGAAGGTCGGGTCGACATCCGTCCTGTACGGGAGCAGGTCGTTACGGACCCGAAGCGCCATGACGATCTCTTCGAGCGCGGCGTTGCCGGCGCGCTCGCCGATGCCGTTCATGGAGCACTCAACTTGCCGCGCGCCGGCGCGGACGCCGGCGATGGAATTCGCGACCGCATGCCCGAGGTCATCGTGGCAATGCGTCGAGAACACCACCGTATCGGCATCAGCGACCGTAGTGCGGAGCCTCATGATGAGCTGGTAGTACTCATCCGCCGTGGCGTAGCCTACCGTGTCCGGAATGTTGATGGTCGTCGCCCCGCTTCTTATGGCGAGTTCGACGCACCGGACCAGGAACTCCCACTCCGTACGCGTGGCATCCTCCGCGCTCCACTCCACGTCGTCCGTGTAACGGCGCGCAAGCGTTACCGACGCGCCGATGGCGTCGAGAACCGCGTTCGGGCCCATCTTGAGCTTGTACTGCATGTGGACCGGGCTGGTAGAGATGAAGGTATGGATGCGCGGCCGCGCGGCTCCTTTCAGAGCTTCGCCGGCGCGCTCGATGTCCTTCACGCCGGTTCGCGCGAGTCCGCAGACGACCGCGCGCTTCGTGCGCTTCGCGATATCCGCGACCGCCGTGAAGTCGCCCGGCGAGGCGATAGGGAATCCGGCCTCGATGACGTCGACGCCCATGGCGTCGAGCATCTCGGCCACTTCCAGTTTCTGCTGATAGGTCATGGCTGCGCCCGGCGATTGTTCGCCGTCCCGGAGCGTGGTGTCGAATATGATGACACGCTCCAAGCCTTCATTCAGGTTCGTCATGATACTTCCTCCTTCGGTTTTCAAAGAGCGAAAGAACGGCCTTTCGCACGGGGTTACACAACGTCAAGGCCCTCCGTGTGGAGGGCCTGTTCGTATCTATTTCCTTAGAACCTAGACACGGGCTGGACCTCCACCTTGCGTGGGCGTAAGAAGAAGGTCAAGAAGCTTTGCCGTCCGTGTATGCATGTAGGAAGAAGTTAAGCATCCGCGCCCCGCGCGGTCAAGCCCGCACACTCAATCTCGCATGCTTCGCCTCAATGTATCCGCTTAAGTAAGTCGGTTGAGAAGAGCGCCAGTGCGTATGGCACTCATAACTCGTGACGGCATGCGAAGCATGCGAGATTGAGTGTGCGGGCAGGCGCCCTGAAAAGAAAAAGGGCGACCCGCAGGCCGCCCCTTTCGACTTCCAACACGCGCTAGCAACGGATCGGACGCAGGTGCGTGCATGCGCCGACATGGACTTTCCGCGACGGGGTATTCATGAAGTATCCCGCACGGAGGCGATAGTACCCTTCGATGAACACGAAGAAGAGCACCGCTACCTCATGCCGCTTCTTTCCGTGCTCGCGGATAGTGGGGTGCTTGAGAAGCGGCTGGACCAGATGCGTTCCGCTTTTCGCGTCGGCTAGCACCTGTCCGAGTTCCGTACGCTCGCTCTCGTCGCTTCCGTACTCGTCCGCGATCGGCGGTTCGAAGCAGCGGACGAAGCGTGCGCTCCGGCCCACGAACGGCTTCACCACGAATCCGTCCGGGAACATCCGATATAGCTCCTCCGCGCTCCGGAAATTCGAGAGCGGATAGGCATTGAGGAAGAGCAGGACGCGCTTGCTGCCGCCGTCGTCAAACGGCCAGAACACCGCGCGTGCGGCAGCGTCCGCGCCCTGCTCGCCGTATCCGGCAAGCGCTCCGTGGCTTGCATGTATCCACGAAGGACAGGTCGGGGACAGCTCGTCGAGCGAACGGGCGCGCCGTACGCAGATGCCCTGGCGCGTAAATGCGTCAAGCATCTCCTCCTGATCCGCGGACTCATGCTCGCGGCACGCGGAACGGTAGTAGCCGATTTCCCGCACGCCATAGTTATAGAGCATGTACGCGACGTTATCCGCGAGCGGAAGTCCGAGCTTTCGCGCGATGCCGAGTCCGGAGCCGTCCTGCTCGACCTCGATTATCTTTGACGCATCGGGGTCGTATGAAGCGAGCTCGACCCTTAGGACGGGCGAAGGCATGCCAAGATGGTCGCGTGAGAACGTGCGCCGGCTGCTGCGGCACATTTCGGCATGCAGGCGCGGAATCACGGAATGCGCAATCATCGCTTCATACTGGTTGCGCTCCATAGCGCTGAGGGTGATGGGATTCGTGACCGCGACCGACAGGTCGCCGAGGCTGATGTGATGCGTAACGGACATGGGAGAGCTCCCTGGTTGCTGGTTGGTGACAAAGGACAGACGCACGAAGGAACAAAAAAAACGAAGTCCCGGCCTTTCGGTCGGGAGCTTCCTTGAGATTTCTTTCCGTCTACGCCCGTGAAGAAAGCTCGAGCAAACCCCCGACCTCGGTAATGAGGCCGGCAAGCGTTGCGACGACGATCTTCGCGTGCGGATGCATGTAGGGAAAAATTAGCAAATCGGCCGGTTCGCGTCAAACGGGGCATCCTCCCGGTGTGGATAACTTAATGCGTCCTTGTGGGGCAAAGTGTCATATAATCCCCATTAGGCCTATGAAGTGGGAAGCCGGGCCGCCGCCGACTTTCCGCCATCGCCTGCCGCCATGTTTCTCGGAGAATACCTTCACACTTTTGATACCAAGAACCGCATCTCGCTTCCGTCGAAATTCCGGAAGCAGCTCGGCCGCGTCGTCGTCGTCACTCGCGGCCTCGACCATTGTCTGTACGTCTACTCGCGGAAGGAGTGGGAGAAGCAGGCGCGCGCGTACGCGGGACAGACCTACGGGAACGCCGCATCGCGCGGCCTCGCCCGTCTCTTCCTCGCGGGTTCCGCGGAAGCGGACGTGGACGGCGCCGGGCGCATCCTCATCCCGGAGAACCTGAAGGCATTCGCCGGAATCTCGGGAAAGGCGGTTGTCGCGGGCGTCGCGGAACGCGTCGAGATATGGGATGAGACCGCGTGGAAGAGCTACACGGCGGCCATCGAACGGGATGCGGACGCGTTCGCGGAACGGCTCGGGGAAGGGAACCCCCGCTGACGCGTATGACGGACGGACACACGAGCGTATTCCTTGCCGAGGCCGTGGACGCGCTTGCCGTCGCCCCTTCGGATATCGTCGTGGACGCCACGCTCGGCGGGGCGGGGCATTTCGCGCGGCTCCTGTCCGTGCTCGGCGCGGACGGGACGCTCATCGGCATCGACGCCGATGCGGACGCCGTCGAGCGCGCGCGGGGGGCGCTCGCGCTCGACCGCCGTGCGGACCGTCCCGTCGTGCACCTCCTCACGGACAATTTCAGGAACCTCTCCCGCATCTTCGACCGGCTCGACCTGCCGCGCGCGAACAAGTTCCTCTTCGACCTCGGCTGGAGCGGGTTTCAGCTCTCGTCCGGCAAGGGATTCTCCTTCCTCGCGGATGAACCGCTCCTCATGACCTACGGGGATGCGGACGGGGAGACCGCGGCGGACATCGTAAATGGCTGGAGCGAGCAGGACCTCGCCGACCTCATCTTCCGGTACGGCGAAGAGCGGTATTCGCGCAGGATTGCCGCATCCATCGTCGAGAGGCGCGGGAAAGGGCACATCGTCGGCACGCGCGAGCTCGCGGACGCCATCAGCGCGGGCGTACCCGCTTCGTACCGGACGCACAAGATTCATCCCGCGACCAAGACGTTCCAGGCGCTGCGCATCGCGGTGAACGACGAGTTCGGCGCGCTTCGCGAAGGGCTCGCCGCGGCGCTCGCCCATCTTGCGCCCGGCGGCCGCATCGCCGTCATCACTTTCCATAGCGCCGAAGACCGCATCGTGAAGGAAGCGTTCCGGAACGCGCTTCACGAAGGCACCGGAGAGCTGCTCTTCAAGAAGCCGCTTTCGCCGACGCGCGAAGAGGTGCGCGCGAATCCGCGCTCGAGAAGCGCGAAGCTGCGCGTCTTCATCAAGAGCCCGGCAGCTCCGCTTGCCGCGGGCGCGCCTTCCTACCACACCGCCTATGCCTAACCGTCTCACCGGCATCCTCGGGATAACCTGCGCATCGCTCGGCGCGGTCTATCTCGCGCTCATCGTCGCGACGGTCTTCTTTGCGACCGTGCGGACCGAGTACGCCGCGCAGATGGCTACGGAGCAGGCGAACGTCGGGACGCTCGAAGGCAGATACCTCGCGGCGCTTTCCGCGCTGCAATCCGTCGACCCGAAGGAGCTCGGGTATGCGACGCCGAAGGACTTGAGTTACGTGACTGCCGAACAGGCGGTCCTCACGCGCGCGAACTAGCGTCGTCCTCGCCATGCGAAGACGCTTCAAGGTCCGGCTCCGCATCCTCGTCGGAGCGCTCCTCGTCATCGCAGCCGCCATCGTGCTCCGGCTGTATTTCGTCCAGATAGTCTACGGCGGAGATTATTCGCTCATGGGCGAGCGGCAGTACCTCTCCCAGGCGAAGACGCTCTATGACCGCGGCTCCATATTCTTTACGACCAAGGACGGCACGCTCGTTTCCGCGGCCACCATCGAGACCGGATTCCTGGTAGCCATCGACCCCGAGACGCTTACCGACCCGCAGGCGGCGTACGCCGCGATTTCCGCCGCGGCATCGACGACGGAAGCGGATTTCATGGCGCATGCGTCGAAGAAGAACGACCCCTACGAAGAGATAGTCGACCACGTGTCCGAAGCGGCCGGGGAGGCGCTTGCGGCGAAGCGGCTCCCCGGCGTGCTCGTGCTGCGCGACCGCTGGCGCACGTATCCGGCGGGCACGGAAGCGGCGAAGACCATCGGTTTCGTCGCATACGATAACGACAATACGCTTTCCGGCCGCTACGGGCTCGAGCGGTACTACGACACCACGCTCACGCGGGACTCGGGTTCGCTGTATCGGAACTTCTTCGCCGAGCTGTTCGCGAACGTCGGCGACCTCGTCGTCGACGCGCGGAGCGCGCGGCAGGGCGACCTCATCACGACCATCGAGCCTGAAGTGGAGGCGCGGCTCGTCACCGACCTCGCGAAGGTGGACGCCGAGTACCACAGCAAGAGCACGGGCGGCATCATCATGGTTCCGTCGACGGGAGAGATTATCGCGCTCGGCACGGACCCGACCTTCGACCCGAACACGTTCGCGAGCGGGAATGCGGCCGATTTCGGCAATCCGCTCGTCGAGCACGTGTACGAGTTCGGGAGCATCATGAAGTCGCTTACGATGGCGTCCGGGCTCGATGCGGGCGTCATCACGCCGGACACGACGTATAAGGACAGCGCCTGCATCACGGTCGACTCGGCGACGATATGCAACTGGGACCTCAAGGCGCACGGCACCATCCCGATGCAGCAGATACTCTCGCAGTCCCTCAACGTGGGCGCTTCCTGGGTGGCGACCGAGCTTGGGCCGGAGAAGTTCCGCTCCTACTTCACCGCGCTCCAGTTCGGAGAGCCGACCGGCGTCGACCTCCCTGCGGAAACGCACGGTCTCGTCGGAAACCTGAGCAGCCCGCGGCAGCTCGAGTACGACACGGCATCCTTCGGACAGGGGATCGCGATAACGCCGTTCGAGATGATACGCGCGCTCGGCACGCTCGCGAACGACGGCGCCATGGTGCGTCCGCACATCGTGAAGGCGATACGGCTCGACTCGGGCGTGACGCGTCCCCTCGACTGGAGCGGGACGCTGCAGGTGTTCAAGCCGCAGACGGTGGCCGAGGTCACGAAGATGCTGACGGTCGTCGCGAGCACGGCGCTCGCGCACGGCGCGGACCGGATGCCCGACATGTCCTTTGCGGTGAAGACCGGAACGGCGCAGCTCACGAAGCCCGGCGGCGGATACTATACGAACCGCTTCTTCCACTCCTTCTTCGGGTACTTCCCATCGTACGCTCCGCGGTTTATCATTCTTCTTTATACGAACGACCCGCAGGGGGTCGAGTATGCGTCACAGACGCTGACGAGCACCTACCTGGACCTGATGCACTTCCTCATCGATTATTACCAGATACCGCCTGACGGAACCGCCACGACCACCCTGAACCGGCAATGAAACGATTCGCTCGCCATATCCTCGCCGAAAGCCTCGCAGTCCTTGCGCGCGTCGTCATCGCGAAGTACCGGCCGACCATCGTCATGGTGACCGGAAGCGTGGGGAAGACCTCCGCCAAGGAAGCGTCCGCCGCGGTGCTCGCGGACTCCTTCTTCTCCCGCAAGAGCGAAAAGAGCTTCAATACCGAATTCGGCGTGCCGTTCACCATCTTCGGCGTCAAGAATCCATGGATGAATCCGCTCTCCTGGCTCGGCGTCTTCCGCGAGGCGCTCGCGCTCGCGCTCCTGCCGAACCACTATCCGAACCTTCTCGTGCTCGAGGTTGGTGCGGACCGTCCGGGCGACCTCGAACGGATACTGTCCATCGCGACGCCGGACGCCGTGGTGGTCACCCGCTTGCCCGAAGTGCCCGTCCACGTCGAGGCGTACGCGACGCCCGAGGCGCTTCGCGAAGAGGAGTTCCAGCCCGCGTACGCGCTCCCTCCCGCGGCGCCGCTCATCATCTCGGCGGACGATGCGCACGCGCTTTCCATGGCGAAGCGGCTGCCGGTCCGCACGCTCACCTACGGTGTCGCGAAGGATGCGGACATCCGCATCTTCGACATAAAGACCGGCATCGAAGACGGCGTTCCTTCCGCGACCGCGAGCGTCCGCGCCGGAGAAAGCGTGGGGCAGATAACGCTTCGCGGCACCGTGGGCCGCCAGCAGCTTTTCGCGGCGGCCGCGGCGCTCGCGCTCGCGCTTTCGCTCGAAGTGCCGTTCCAAAAAGCGCTCGAAGCGCTTTCGTCGTATGAGACTCCGCCGGGACGCATGCGCGTGTTCGCGGGGATACACGGCTCGAAGGTCATCGACGACTCGTACAACGCGTCGCCCGTAGCGCTCGAAGAGGCGCTCGCCGCGCTCGCCGAGTTTCCGGAGGCGAAGCGGCGCATCGCGGTCCTAGGCGACATGCTCGAACTCGGCCGCTACTCGGTCGCGGAACATTCGCGCCTCGGCGCGGCGACTCCGCACGCCGCGGATATCGTCGTCGGGGTCGGCATCCGCATGCGCGCGCTCACGAAGGCGGCGCGCGAAGCGGGCATGGACGAGCAGGCGGTACTCTCGTTCGACAACTCGAAGGAAGCGCTCGCCGCGCTTCCTTCGCTCGTTTTGCCCGGCGACGTAATCCTCGTGAAGGGTTCGCAATCCATGCGCATGGAGCGGCTCGTGGCCGGACTGCTCGCGAATCCCGCGGACGCGGCGAAGCTTGTCCGCCAGGAGCGCGAATGGAAGAAGCGGAGCTGAACGCTTCATTTTTAGCCCGTATCTGTTATAACTATCTGGTCGTTCGGCTCCATCGTCTAACGGTTAGGACGCTAGCCTCTCACGCTGGAAATCGGGGTTCGATTCCCCGTGGAGTCACCAATGCGAACCGCCTTCGGGCGGTTTTCGCGTTGGTGACTCCAAGCAAAGCGTCTGCACGCTTTGCGACGGGGAATCGAAAGCCGGAGCGATGTTTCGCCTCCTGGCGAAACCGCGAGGCGGGGTCGCGTCGCTTAGCGGATTGCGAGAGCACGCAGCAATCCGGTTAGCGAAACGTGACCGATGCGTGCCTGCCGTATTCGGCAGGACACTTCCTCGTGGGGAATCGAAAGCAAGCGCGGGTACCGATTCAGCTGAATCGGTCGCGCGGGGCATAAACGTAACCGGGCGTCCCTTGCGGGACGCCCGGTTACTTCAAACACTGAAACTATTTGCGCGCCTTCTTTGCCTTCTTGGCTGCTTTCTTCTTGGCCATATGCCGTAGGAGTTACCGTTGCGCTTCTTAATAGCGCAACACTGAAAGCATAGCAGGGAAGTGCGCACGTCTTGTGAACTTTATGCGCGACACTGTGCATAACTTTTCTTTCTCATAAAAATGAAACAACGGCTCGCAACGGATTTTGCGAATGTTCGGACGAAGCGCTTCTCGCGTACCCTTGCACGGGAGAAGTGAAGCCTGAAAATCTGCAAATGATTGCGAACCGTTGTTCGCAGCCGTACCCTATATCTCGAATCCTTCCGTCGTGCGGCAATGCACGCGATACGTCCTGCGTCCCAACCGGACCAGACGCGCGGGGAGGTACATCGCAAGCGCGAAACACAGGGAAAAAAGTCCCAGGTGCGCAAGCAGGTAGTACACCTCGCTCGGAGGGTACGAATGGAAATGGCGTTCGTACCGCGTGAGATTGTCGAGTGCGCCCCAGATCTGGAGTGCCCCGGCATACACGCCCATCATGGCGGCAAGTTCGAGAAGTATGAGGGTTATGGCTGCGTAGACGCTCCCGGGCGAGATGGCCCGTACGGAGCATTCCACGTCACTCTCAATGAGCAATAACGGTTTCGCAGGCATGAAAGCCTCCTTTCTGCTGGCCGTTACGTACACTTTAGCACAGGAATGCGAAATGGCCAGTCACGCCGCGGTCGCGCGTCCTTCGCTTGTGTCTTTGTTCGCGCGCACCTATCATGCCGGCATGAAAGGGAAGCTTCACACGACGCTCCAGGAGCATCGCACGCGGGCGGGGCTGACTCAGGAGGAACTCGCGCGGAAGGTCGGTGTCACGCGCCAGACCGTCATCGCGATAGAGAAGGGGAACTATGCGCCCTCGGTGGCGCTTGCGCTCACGCTTGCTAAAGTATTACGAGTTCCGGTAGAAACGCTTTTCACCATATGAACACCTTTGCCGAATACCTTATCGCGGTCGCGCTCGTCGCATTG
The DNA here is from genome assembly GCA_018969385.1 of Patescibacteria group bacterium. Classification (GTDB taxonomy): domain Bacteria; phylum Patescibacteriota; class Minisyncoccia; order Phycocordibacterales; family Phycocordibacteraceae; genus C7867-001. The sequence continues at coordinate 14,355 of JAGWYL010000006.1, read as the reverse complement.
CTCGGACTCCTTACGAATCCGTTCATGGTCTGGATGCCCACGCCCACCCAGATGGTGGTGGTCTTCGTCGCGGCGATTCTCGCCGTCGTCTACGGCGGCTTCGTGCTCAAGGAGCAGGCGGGAGACGAACGCGAGACGCTGCACCGCATGCTCGCAGGCCGCGCGGCCTTCCTCACCGCCATGGCCGTGCTCACCATGGCCCTCATCTACCAGGGCGTAACTCACACGATAGACCCCTGGATTCCGGCCGCGCTCGCCCTCACCATCTTCGCCAAGCTCGTCGCCCGCGCCTGGGCGAGCAGGCATCAGTAGCGCATACAAGGATGTGGACTTCAGGTGTGTATAGTTTCCTTTACATTTGAAATAGGGCGAAATACAATAGCTAGGTACCAGTAACCTGGCTATTTATGAAGAGCACGAACTGGCTTATCGGCATTGGAGCGCTCGTCATCATCGCAGGCGGCGCGTACTACTTCGCGCATCCCTCCCAGAAGGACGACGCCATGGCGCAGGAAGGAACGATGACAGGGGAGACCGCGCATGACAGCGCAGTAAGCTCTTCCGGCTCCATGACGCGGGACAATGCGATGGCTACCGGCACCATGACCACGAGTTCGGATACTATGACGCACGACACGATGCCGGCTTCGAACGACGCCACGACGGGTGCCTCGATGCACCAGTAGCGCATGAATTTTGAATTTCCGCCGCCATCTCGCTTTTCGTCCTATAGGACAAAAAGCGAGATGGCGGAGAGATACATTCTTAACCCCTGAAATCATATGGCGCTCCTTTTCGTTGCGTTCCTTGCGGGCATGCTCACGGTACTTACGCCGTGCGTGTTGCCCCTGCTACCCGTCATCGTGGGCGGCTCGCTTGCGGGAGGGAAGAGCGCGAAGCGCGCGTTCACGGTCACGGTATCGCTTGGCATCTCCGTCTTCGCATTCACGTTCCTCCTCAAGGTATCGACCGTCTTCATCGCGGTGCCCGCGGCGGCATGGAACTGGCTTTCCGGCAGCATACTCATGCTCGTCGGCATCTTCTTCCTGTTCCCGCATTTCTGGGACCTTGTTCCGGGAGCGGCGAAGGCGAATCGCGATTCGAACAAGCTCCTCTCACGCGGGTACCTGAAGCAGAGCTTCTGGGGCGACGTCGTCGTGGGCGCCGCCCTCGGCCCCGTCTTCTCCACGTGCAGCCCCACGTACTTCGTCGTGCTTGCGAGCGTGCTGCCCGTCTCCTTTGCCGCGGGCGTAGCAGACATCCTCGCGTACATACTCGGGCTCTGCATCTTCCTCTTCGTCATAGCGGTCGCGGGGCAGCGGCTCATGGACATGCTCTCCATCGCCGCGGATCCGAACGGCTGGTTCCGGAAAGGGCTCGGCATAATCTTCATGGCGCTCGCGGTGCTCATCGTCACCGGTACGCTCGCAAGGGTGGAGGCGCCCTTGTACGACCTCTTCGATGCGACGAAGCTGGAGGAACATCTCCTTCCGTCTCCTGCGTCCGCGTCTTCGTCGCCGGAAGCCATGGCGAGTTCGACCGACGCGGGAACGACGGCGCATGCGCCCGCGATGCGTACCCTCGCAGAAAAATCGGCGCAGTATCAGCAGGCGCCGGAGCTCGTCTCGCCGGACGGCTATCTCAACACGGACGGAAAGCCCGTCACGCTCAAGAGCCTTCGCGGCAAGGTGGTGCTCGTTGACTTCTGGACATACTCCTGCATCAACTGCGAACGGACGCTCCCGTACCTTGAGGCGTGGTACCGGAAGTATAAGGACCAGGGATTCGTCATCATCGGGGTTCATACGCCGGAGTTCGCGTTCGAGCACGTGGAGGCGAATGTCTCGGCCGCGCTCAAGCGGTTCGGCATCACGTACCCGGTCGTGCTTGATAACGAATACAAGACCTGGAACGCCTATCAGAACTCGTACTGGCCGCACGAGTACCTCGTAGACATGGACGGATTCGTCGTGCACGACCATGTGGGCGAGGGCGGGTATGCGGAAACGGAAGCGGCGATACAGGCAGCCCTGGCGGAACGCGCCGCGCGCATGGGCGCGCCGGATACGGTCGCGACCTCGACGGTCGGCGTTGCTCCGGCGAATCTCTCCGGCGTGGGCAGTCCGGAAACGTACTTCGGCGCGGAGCGTAACGAATATCTCGCGAACGGAACGCAAGGGAAGCTTGGCGTGGAGACGCTTACGATTCCCGACTCGACCGGCGCGAATGAGCTTTACCTAGGCGGGACGTGGGACTTCGCGAGTGAATCAGCCGGTGCAAGCGCGGGAGCGACGGTGTCCTATACCTACAAGGCGAAGGACGTGTACTTCGTCGCAAGCGGTGCGCTTTCGGGCACGCGCATCGAGGTGCTCCAGGATGGCGCGCCAATCGGGAGCGCGGCAGGAGCGGACGTGAAGGACGGCGTGCTCACGGTGGGGGAGAGCCGGCTCTATCACGTGGTGGCGAATCCCGGAGCCGGAGAGCATACGCTGTTCCTTAAGGCGCTCTCGCCGGGACTGCAAGCGTATACGCTCACGTTCGGATAGGGCGGGCGGACCATAGAAAATAAAAGACCACCAGGATAGGGCGCATCGCGTTCGCGATGCATACCCCTTCCGTGGCGGTCGTGGTCACTGAAGCGTTTGCTTCGTGACCGTCATCGAATACCCCAGTTTTTCCGCGATTACCGCGGCCAGCTTCGTCGCAAGGTCGAGCATGTCGGCATCACTCGCTCCCTCGACGTTGATGTGGAGCTTTGCATCACCGGCCGGCGACGACTCGCAGCGGATGCGCTTGCTTGAGCTCCCGGGAAACGCCGGTTCGCTGTTGCCAAGCGCCCTGCTGATATCGCTGAACGATACTGCCGGAAGGTTCGCGCCTCCGAACAGTCGCGCGGTGAGCTTCCGCACCCCGGCAGCGTCCCCGCCGGTGTATTCGATAGTTCCAACTTTCATGAGCCTCTCCATTAACAGGATTGTGCCCACACATTACCCAACTCCGTTAGAATTATCGCACGCACTATATAAAAAGCAAGGGGCGGAACCGTCAGGTTCCGCCCCAGTCGTCGTCTAAAAAACCATATTGTCCGCGTTCGTCGCAGCTGATACGAACGGGTACGACGGGTTCGGGAATCGGATCGAGTCCTTTCGGAGTCTCCAATCCTCGTGCCTCCATGGCTTTCTTCGTGAGGTACCCGTACCGGCTCATGATCTTCCGGTGGTACGCCTCGCGCGAAACGCCTACGCCAGGCTGTTCATGAGCGGCGCGCTGCATGGCCGCGTGATATCTCATGCCGCCCTGGCGGTAATCGAACATGCGCGCGAGTATCTCGTAGCTGTCGCGATACTTCAGCCGATGCTCGCGCGATATCTTGTGATTCTTGTGCACGTACCGGTAGGCGCGTGCAAGGCGCCAGATGTCAATCGGCACAGGCATAGCGCACCTCCTTTCCGTTTGCGTTACTCCGCGGCGAGCCGCTGCGGAGGATGCTGGTCGAAGTACTTCTTCGCGACGGCGTCCGTGCGGGACCGCCACTGCTTCCCGATATAGCCGGTCGGGTCGCCGATGGTGTCCCTCATGGAAGGGTCGGTCCGCAGTTCTCCCGCGGAAACCGCTCCCGTTTCCGGGTCGCGGGCATAGGTGACGATCATCGCCGGATGAGGCTTGAGCGTCACCGTGTTCGGGTCATCTTCCTCGACGATGCGGATTTCGGGGAAGAGGAGCCCTGCGCTTTCAGGTGTGATTTTCATATCAGACGTCCCGTAAGCTCCGTATTCATAATGCCACGAAAATGCTATGTAAGCAATGTATCCACGACCGCTTTCACCACCCCGCCGTCCGCCTTGCCCTTGAGCTCCTTCATGAGCGCGCCGATGAACTTGCCGGCGTCCTGCTTGCCGGAGACGCCGAGCTCAGCCATCTTCGCCTTCGCGATGGCCTCAATCTCTTCGCGAGGCATCATGGCGGGGAGGTAGCCGTCAATGATGGCGAGCTCCGCCTGTTCCGGCTCCGCGAGGTCGTTTCGTCCGGCCTTCTCGAATTGCTCGACGGAGTCCTTGCGCTGGCTTGCCGCGCGCTTCAGGACGGCGACGGCTTCTTCGTCCGTGAGGAACTCATCGGGCTTCCTCTTCTTCGCGACCACTTCGTTCGTCATCGCGGTCACGAGGGAACGCAGCGTGCGGAGCTTCACTTCATCCTTAGCGCGCATGGCGTCGGGGATGGCTTTCTTCAGGGTTTCGTGGATGGTCATATGAATAGCTTACAGCGTACAGCTTCGAGCTGCCAGCTTCAATCCCCGTTCTCATGCCTGTACGCTGTGCGCTGTAACCCTTTTGGGGTTGCTGGCGGCGTTCGCCTCGGGCAAACGCATACTATTGCGTTTGTCACTCGGCTCTCTTGCCAGTAAGCTGTCTGGTATGACTCCGCTCACCATCCTCCTCATCATCGCCGCGCTCGTCATCGTGCAGGCCGCCGGGCTCGCCATCGTCTTCGGCTGGCTCCGGCGGCAGAATGCGGCGATAGCCCAGCCGTCCGACAGCCTTCTCCTCCTGCAGCAGCAGATGCAGGAACTCGGCAAGTCGCTTGACGCGCGCGTCTCGGAGTCTTCGAAGCAGATGCAGGAGAACGCGCACCGGCAGTTCTCGGAAAGTTCGCGGCTCATAAAGGAGATAACGCAGGAAGTGACGAGCGTGAAGGAAATCGGCCGGCAGACGCAGAGTTTCGCCGAGCAGCTGAAGGGGCTCCAGGACATCCTGAAGAATCCGAAACAGCGCGGGGTGCTCGGCGAGTACTACCTTGAGACCGTCTTGAAGAACGTGCTCCCGCCCGGCATGTACCAGATACAGTACCCGTTCGAGAATGGGGAAATCGTGGACGCGGCGGTATTCGTGAACGACAAGGTCGTACCGGTCGATTCGAAATTCTCGCTTGAGAATTACAACCGCCTCGTCTCTGCGCCGGAGAGCGAGAAGCCCGCGCTCGAAAAGGCGTTCGTGAACGACCTCAAGCTCCGCATCCAGGAGACCGCCAAGTATATCCGTCCGGAAGAGAAGACCATGGATTTCGCGTTCATGTTCATCCCTTCGGAAGCCATCTACTACGACCTCCTCACGAACCAGGTGGGCGCGAGCGAGGAAGACAATCTCATCCAGAGAGCGGCGGGGAAGTACAAGGTCATCATCGTCTCGCCGACGTCATTCCTCGCGTATCTCCAGACCGTGATGCAGGGACTGAAGGCGATGGAGATAGAAAAGCGCGCCGAAGACATCCAGAAGCGCGTCGGCGAGCTCGGGAAGCACATGGGCAAGTACGAGGAGTTCTACAAGAAGCTCGGCGGCTCGCTTAGCACCACCGTTTCCCATTTCAATAGCGGATACAAGGAGCTCGGGAAGATAGATAAGGACATCTACCGCATCGCGGAGACGCGCATCGGCATCGAACCGGCGACTCTGGATAAGCCGCTTTCGGTCGAGGAATAGCGTGTAGAATGTGCGGGTGCGAGTGCGGGGAGCATCGGAGGTCTTCAATGCATGACGACGATTCGGATACGGGCGGGTCGGGAAGCCCCTGGGTGCCGCTTGCGATCCTTGTCATCTCGGGAATCGTTTTCTTTGCGGCGATTCCCGTAATCGGGGCAATCGTACAGTACGAGCAGAACCGTCACGTGTCGGCGAACGCGGCTCCGTGACCGCTGTCGCGAAGCGACCGCAACGGAGATTGCCCGCACACTCACCCTCGCATAGCGCGAGGCGCATGGCTGAAAGCCGATGCGAGGGGTGAGTGTGCGGGCTTGCTTTTTAGCCCATAGATGCTAGGCTATGGCGACTATGGAAGTAGCGGTTATCAAGACCGGTGGAAAGCAGTACGTCGTCCAGAAGGGCGATACTATTTTCGTAGAGAAGCTCCCGGAAGGCCTTAAGGCGGGAGATTCCGTCACGTTCAGTGACGTGCTTCTCGTCGACAACGGATCGGATACCACTATCGGGACTCCTTTCATCAACGGCGCGAAAGTGACCGGAACTATCGAGCGCGAAGGACGCGCGAAGAAAGTGGATGTCGTGAAGTACAAGCCGAAGAGCCGGTATTTCAAGCGACGCGGGCATCGGCAAGCCTACCTCAAGGTCAAGATTAACGAGATTTCGTAAGCGCTCCGGAGTACTTGTCCGCTCTGTCGTCAGCCGAGGTTCGGTCTCTTACCGTACGCTTTCCGCGTTCGGCAGGCCTCTCCAGCTCTCGCCTTGCCTATGAGCATCCTGAAGGCGCTTCCGAAGGCGTGCTATCCCTGTACGGGCAGTAGAGGGACGTACCGCAAACTTACATTCACCATGCAACATGACAGAAATCGCGGACCTCGTCCGCACTCGGGGGGTGCTCGCATAGAACAGGTGGGACGATTCCGCCACGTATACAGCGACTCTTCGCCTTCTTCGACAAGCCGCAGCGCTTCGCGTCCGTACGCGCCTTCGCGCCCTTCCCGTCTCTATTCCGGAGAGCGTCGCTTCGGCGGTCCTCGCCGCATGGCGCCGGGAGGAGGCCGGGGCTTTTCGCGCGGCGGCCGGCAGCGCTCTTTCGGGGAGACCGAAGCGGAATTCTCCAAATTCATAAACAAGGCGGTCATCACGGAGGAACAGGCCGGCCCGTACGTCCCGGAGCATCGCTTCAACGATTTCGCCATAGGCGAACATCTCAAGAAGAACATCGCCGCGAAGGGGTATGAGCTTCCGACGCCGATACAGGACAAGGCGATACCGCACGCGCTCGTGGGACAGGATGTCGTGGGACTCGCGGAGACCGGAACCGGAAAGACGGCCGCGTTCCTCATCCCGCTCATCGAGAAGGTCACGACGAAGCGCGGCGAGCGGGTGCTCGTCATGGCGCCGACGCGCGAACTCGCGGTGCAGATAGAGAAGGAGCTCGCGGGATTCGCACGCGGCATGGGCTTCCGCGGCATGGTCGCGGTGGGCGGCGCGAACATCGGGCCGCAGATAACGGCGCTCCGGCATGAGCCGGCGTTCGTTATCGGCACTCCGGGACGCCTCAAGGACCTCATGGAGCGCCGCGCGCTCAACCTGTCCGGGTTCGGAACGGTCGTCCTCGACGAAGCGGACCGGATGCTCGACATGGGCTTCATCGACGACATGCGCTTCATCCTCGGCACCATGCGTACGGAGCGCCACACGCTCTTCTTCTCTGCGACGATGGGGAAGGATATCGAGAAGCTCATCGGCGACTTCCTCGTGAATCCGGTCATCATCTCGGTGAAGACCCGGGACACGTCGAAGAATGTCGACCAGGATATCGTCCGCATCCCGCGCGGGGGCGACAAGTTCGGCACGCTCGTCGAGCTCCTTGCCGGACAAGCGTTCAACAAGGTGCTCGTGTTCGGACGCACGAAGCACGGCGTGGAGCGTCTTGCGCGCGACCTGAAGCGCGCGGGCATCAAGGCGGACTCGATTCACGGCGACAAGACGCACGGCGCGCGCCAGCGCGCGCTTGCGGCCTTCAAGGAAGGGAAGGTGAGCGCGCTCATCGCGACGGACGTCGCCGCGCGCGGGCTCGACATTCCCGCCGTCTCGCACGTCATCAACTACGACCTCCCTTCGACGTACGAGGACTACGTGCACCGCATCGGCCGCACCGGCCGCGCGGATATGAAGGGGCAGGCCCTCACATTCGTCGAGGAACGTTTCGGCCGATAACGGCTTTCAGAGGCGTTCCGGTAAGAACCCGCGGCAGTCGCCGCGGGTTCTTTACAAACGAATCACAGGTGGTATTATATTTTTCGAACCAGTTGGGGAGTTAGCATGTCAGCGCAGGTCTACATAGACGGGGGAATGTTCCTCGTGATTATCCTGATTGCCGTCGCCGCCTACCAGTTCTACTGCGCTCCTCCCGAGGAGCCGGAAGAACCGGAAGAGCCGGAAACGAAGTGAATCGAAAAGAGGGGAGACTATCGAGAGGTCCATTGTCGGACCTCTCTACTTTTTTACTTACGCGTCTTCGCATGAATCCGTATCCAGTACCTGCGCTTCAGCACGCCGCTTGCCGCGCGCTTCCTGTTCTCAAGCACGCCCCCGTTCGCTTCGATGATCTTGCGAGAACCAACGTTCGTGTCGTCGCAGGTGACAAGTACTCTCTTGAGTCCCATCGCTGCAGCCTTCGCGAGCGCGCGCCGGAGCAGCTGCGTGCCGTAGCCCTTGCGGCGCTTCGATGCTCGGACCGCGTACCCGATATGGCCGCCTTCATCGCGCAGGTACGCATTCAGGCGATGGCGGATGGTCACGCGTCCGATGAACGTGCCCTCTTCGACGAGCCAGTACGTGGTCGCCGGAACCCATCCGGGAGGCAGGTGCACGCCGCGCGCTTCGTCGCGAAGCGCGCGGAGGTAGCCGGCGGGGTCCTTGAGAAGACGCGGCGTATCCTGCCGGAGGAAACGCTTTTCCGCGTGGAAGCCGGCGAGCGCGCGGCGGTATGAGTTCCAATAGCGCTTGGACGGAGTGACGAGGCGCGCCATGGCTTACGTCTCCTTCCGCCCGGCAAGCGCGGCGCGAAGCGTCTCGGCATCCGAATATTCGAGTTCCGAACCGGTAGCGAGGCCGCGGCCGAGCGTGGAAATGCGCACCCGCTCGCGATAGGGAGCGAGAAGTTCGCGGATTCGGTCGCTCGTATGTTCGCCTTCCGAGGTAGCGGAGAGCGCGAGGACTATCTCCTTCAGTCCCCGGCCGAGCCGCATCCCTACGACGCGGATGAGGTCCCTCTCGCGTATCGCGCCCTTGCCGGAGAGCGTCAACACGCCTCCGAGCACGAAATAGCGTCCGCGATACGTTCCCGCGCGCTCGAGCGCGGCGAGGTCCTGGTCTTTCTCCACGAGAGTGAGCAGCGCGTCATCGCGCGCGGGGTCCGCGCAGTACGCGCAGAGGGGACCGTTCCCGTTCGAGAAGCGCATGCACTCCGGGCACTGATGCACGTCGCTGCCTATCTTCGCGATGAGTTCCGAAAGCTTGGCGCGGTCGGCTCCGGAAACGGACAAGAGGTGATACACGAAACGTTTCGCCTGCCGGGGACCTATCCCCGGGAAGCGTTCGAACGCGCGCGCGAGTTCTCCGATGCGGTCACTCATGACTTGTGGCGCCTCCTGCGCGGCATGCGCGGAATGTCGAGGAGCGGAAGTTCGGCCCATGCCGGGCGGATGAATACGGAATAGGAAAGCCAGACCAGCACGAGCGGCAGGGCGGCGAACGCGATGGCCCACCCGGGACCGAAGCCGCCGTACGTGAAGCCCGCGAGCACGGGCCCGATGGCGTATCCGAAGTCTTCGGAGAACGAGATGACGCCGGCCACGGCGCCGTCGTGGGCGTGTTCCTTGTCGAGCGAATGGAGCCAGCTCCAGAGCGAGAGTCCGGTCGTCTCGTCGCCCGCCGTGGCTAGGAAGCCGAACAGGAGGAAGAGGGGTCCGAGGGTGAGGCCGAGCAAGAGTCCCATGACCGCGAACAGCAGGAGGCCGTAGAACACGAGGAGCCGCTTGTTGCCGCGGTCGACAAGCGTCCCGATGACGACGCCGAGCACCACGATGGAGAGGTCGAAGATGCCGAGCCCGAGCCCCAGGAGCTGCTGGTGCGGATCGCTCGCTATCGCGAGCGGCACGACGAACCAGATGGCGCCGTAAAAGATGGCGGCCACGAACGAATAGATGCAGAGCATGCCGCTCGCGGGATTCAGCCGGCGTATGGCCCTGAGCGATTTCAGGAATGCGGTACGGCGGACGTGGTACGGCTCCGCGGGGAGCGTGCGCGTCCCGTGGAGGACGGGCTTATCGTGCGGACTCGCGAGAAGCAGGAACAGGGAGAAGAACGCCAGGATGAGGATGACGGCACCCATGACAAGCGGGGTGTAGAGCAGGATGAACGGGAGCGACACGCTCGCGAGCACGACGCCGACGGACCAGAACGTATCGCGAAGCGCGAGGAAGCGCCCGCTCGTCTCCCGCTGCGCATAGGAGAGCAGGTAGGCGTTCGTGCCGGGCGCAAGGAAGAGCCAGCCTAGTACCGAACAGGCGATGCTCGCGATGAAGGTGGGCAGCGTGAAATCCATGAGGAGGAGCGCGGCGGCGGAAAGCGCAGCGAGGCCGACAAAGAGCATGCGCCGCCGGCCGAAGCGGTCCACGATGCGTCCCGCGGGCACGTCAAGGAGCATCTGGAGGAAGGATTCGCCCCCGATGAGGAGGCCGACTATCCAGAGCGGCAGGAGCCGCTCGCCGAGCGGGGAGAGCAGGGAGTAGTGGAGCGTGAGCGCGAACTTGTCGACCGCGAGGAACAGCCAGAACGCGAGGAAGGCCTTGAGGAGCGTCGCGGTTGCCGCGCGGGAGAGCGAGCCGTCCATACCTCAGCGCGCAAGATGCGCGATTATGTTCCCGATAGCGAGGAGCGCGATGCCCGCCCAGATGAGATTCAGCCAGAACGGCTGGTAATCCCGGCGCACCCAGGTCTCAAGCGTCACGCCCGCGGCGCCGGTGAAGTTGAGTCCCTGGTAGATGAGGTTATCGGGCGGAAGCCATGCGAAAGAGACGAGCGCGTACGCGAGGATGGTGGCGGCCACGCCGTACCAGCCGATGCCTTCAACGAGCGCATTTCCGGTGCCGCCGATATGCGTCCGTCTCATAGGCTAGAAAGCGGCGTCAAAGTCGCTATACCCGGACTTGTCGATGGGCTGGAACGTGGCGCGCTTCTCGTCGAAGTAGAGTTCCGCCTTGCCGGTAGGGCCGTTGCGATGCTTCTCGATGAGCACCTCCGCGATGTTCGTGCGGTCGCTCTCCTTGTTCACCTTGTCTTCGCGATGGATGAACATGACGACGTCCGCGTCCTGCTCGATGGAGTTGTGCACGATGATATCGCCGGCGACGAAGTTGTGCGTGCCGGGCACCGTCGCGTCGTACACCTCCTCAGTCCCGAGCAGCGTGATAGAAGAGATTTCATCCCAATACACGTCCGACTCCGCAAGATGCAGAAGCCGCTCGCTTCGGAGCGCCCGTGCCACCTTAGCGAGCCGCGCGCGCGAAACGCCGGTAGCCGTGAGCGCGGAACCGTTGTATGCCGTATGGAGTTCTTGCGCGAGTCCGCGCCAGCTCATGCCGTGCGCGTCCTTTGCGGCGTCGACGAGGCCCCACACTTCTTGGGGAATGGTATCCGTGTTCGGCAACGGCGCGATTTTCGCAAGCGCACGGGAGAGTTCCTTGACGATGGCGCCGCGCGCGCCATAGGAGCCGACGAGCGAAAGGAAGCGTTCCTCGACGGGCGTGCTCTGCACGTGCACCTGGTAGCTCGGACGATATCCCTTCTTGACGCTCGTACGCACGGTGCTCCAGATGCCGAGTCGCAACAGAAGGTGCTGTACATCCTCGGCAAGTCCGCGGCTCGTCGTCGCATAGTAGATTGCAGCGGAAGGCATCCGTCCAGGGAGCCGCTTCCACGAAATATTGCCGTCGGTCGCCCAGAGATGGTGGAGGAAGAGCTGGATGGATTTCGAGTCCGATGCGAATACCGCTTGCGGTATCCGCTTTTCGTATGAACGGACCGGCGCGATGCCGAGCGCTCGATACCATGCGGTGATGGGGTGCGGTTTCCCGCGCGTCAGGCGGAAGGGGGCGGGAAGGTAACTGTGCCACCAATTTCCCTGCTTGACGCGCCGCGGCGTAATGCCGAAAAGCTCGCGCGCGGCATCTTCGACCGCATCCAGATTCTTCGTGTCCGCGCTGGTGTAGTGAACAGGCTGGCGCGGCAAGACGCATCCGTCGCCAAGCAAGTGCGCAAGCAGGATGAGTTCATGGGTCGAAAGCCGTGCGGGCGCGTCGTATGCGGTAAGCAGCCGCGGCGAGGCGAGGCGGTCTCCCACCGTGAGCGCATCAAGCCGCTGCCATCCGGAGAGCGTGAGGAACCGATGGTTTCCGGAGGCCTTGATGGCGCGTCCGCTGCGCAGCGTAAGCTCGAATACGCGCTTGCGGCCGCTCGGGAAAATCCTGCTGGCGAGCATCGGACGGAGCTCGTAACCGGCATCCATGGAAACGAGCGGCACGTTTTCCTTGCCCACGAGGTCCTTGATCGCGACGCGCTCGCCGGTGTCCGCGCGCATGACCAGAGTGTCGCCGGTGAGACAGCCCGAATCGCGCAGGTCGCTAAGGCGCGGACGTCCGCCGCGCTGCTCGACCGCGCGGGAGAGCTGGGAGAGCGCGAGCACCGGGACTTCAAGCTCGCGCGCGAGCGATTTGAGCGAGCGCGAGATTTCCGTCACCTGCTGGACCATGGAGTCGGACGCCTTGGTGGATGTCGGCGTCATGAGCTGGAGGTAGTCGACGACGATGAGCCCGATGCCGCGTTCGCGCTTCAGGCGACGCGCTACCGCGCGCATGGAGAGGATGTTGTTGCCCGGCTTGTCATCGATATAGATGGGAGCTTTCGAGAGCGATTCGAGCGCGTCGCGTATCTTCGCGAACTCCTCTTCCGCATGGACGGCGCCGGTGCGTATCTTCCACGCGTTCACGTAGGACTCCGCCGCGAGCATGCGGTCGACGAGCTGCTCGGAACTCATCTCGAGCGAGAAGATGCCTACGGATATGCCGTGGCGCACGGCCGCGTTCCGCGCGATGTCGAGCGCGAGCGAGGTCTTTCCCATGGACGGGCGGGCGGCAAGGATGATGAGGTCCGAAGGGTGGAATCCGGAGAGCAGGTTGTCGAGCTCGGGATAGCCGGTCGGCACGCCGCGGATGCCGTCGCCCTTCTTCGAGAGGCTCTCGATGCGGTCCCACGCTTCGGCGAGCTTGTCCGAAAGCGCGATGAACTTATGGGACGCGACGGCGTTGCCTATAGCGTAGACGGACTTCTCCGCTTCGTCGAGCACTTCGTGCGTGTCGCGTGATTCGTCGTGTGCGGTTTCCGCGATCTGGTACGACGTCTCGATAAGCGCCCGGCGCAGGTGCTTCTGTGCGACGAGGTCCGCGTAGTAGGAAAGGTTGCCGGGAGAGAGCGCCGCGTCCGCAAGCTCGGTGAGGTACGCCCGCCCGCCGGCCCGCTCGAGCTGGCCCTTGTTCGCGAGCCGCTCGGAAAGCGCGAGCAGGTCCACGGGTTCGCCGCGCTCCGAAAGCTCGCGCATCGCCTCGAATATGAGCCGATGCTTTTCCGCGTAGAAGGAGTCTTCGCGCACCGTGTCGATGACGTCGTGGAGCGCATCGGGGCGCAAGAGGAGCGCGCCGAGGAGCGCCCGCTCCGATTCGAGCGATTGGGGAGGGATGCGGTCCGCGGCGGCCATGCCGCAATTCTATCACTCGGCGCGCCTCGTCACTATCGTTCCCGAAGGCCCGTCATCCACACGATATCCACTGTTTTCGAGCTCGCCGCGCAGGCGGTCCGCTTCGGCGTAGTCGCGGTCCTGCCGCGCGGCGTCGCGCTTCGCGAGGAGCGCGCGGATGTCTTCGGGAAGCTCGTCGATGCGAAGCGCGGCGGCTTCGGGAGGCTCGGTAAGCGAAAGACCGAAAATCTCGTCCGCGACCGTTATGAGCATCCACTTCTCCTCGTCGGAGAGCTCGTCGCTGCGCAGTTCTTCCCAGAGCACGCCGAGCGCCGCGGGAGTCGCCACGTCGTCGCGCACGGTAGCGACGAAACGCTCGAGGGCGGGGGAGGGAAGGCCGACGCGCTTCGCGGAGTCCGCAATCTCCCGCGCGATGCGCCAGAGGCGGACGAGTCCCTGTTCGGCGGCAGCGAGCGCGTCGAACGAGAAGGAGAGCGGCGTGCGGTAGTGGGCCTGCAGGAAGAAGTAGCGGAGCGCGAGCGGATGCATGCCGCGCGCGACGATGTCCGAAAGATAGATGAAGTTGCCGAGCGACTTCGATATCTTCTCCCCGTCCATGGTCAGAAACGCGTTATGGAGCCAGTAGTGCGCGAACGGACGGCCCGACGCCGCTTCCGACTGCGCTATCTCGTTATTGTGATGGACCGGAGCGAGGTCTTCGCCGCCGGTATGGATGTCTATCTCCGGGCCGAGCAGCGTGCGCGCCATCGCGGAACATTCGAGGTGCCATCCCGGGAATCCGCGTCCCCACGGAGAGCTCCATTCCTGCTGCCGCGTCGTGCCGATGGGCGTCTGCTTCCAGAGCGCGAAGTCCGCCGGATGATGCTTGTCCGGGTCGGTGCCGATGCGCGCGCCCGGGATAAGCTCCGCGCTCGAGACGCCGGCGAGCTTGCCGTAGCTCGGGAACTTGCTCGTATCGAAATAGAGCGCATGCTTCGTGCGATACGCGAAGCCCTTCTGTTCGAGCGTCTCCGCGAGCGCGATCTGCTGCGGTATGTAGCCGGTCGCCCGCGGGAATTC
>JAGWYL010000030.1 GCA_018969385.1 Patescibacteria group bacterium | reverse complement strand
CATATGCGGAGCAGTATATACCCTACCGCGCCTTCGCGGAAAGACGCGCGCTCTTCTTGAGCTCCTCCGCGATATCGCTCGCGAGGAAATAGTATCCCTTCTTCTTTTTCGCGAGCAGACCCGCGACCGCGTTGCCCGTCGCCATCGCCTCCCTCGCCGCGTCCCAGAGCGAAGCCCCGCGCGCGAGCGAGCCGGCACAGAGCCCTGCGAGCACGTCGCCGGTGCCGGCCTTCGCAAGGCCGGCATTCGTGCGCGGCTGGCGATAAGTCTTCGCGCGGGAGAGGATCTCCGTCGGCATCCCCTTCCTGATGATCACGTTGCCCCGCGAAAGGAGCGCCGGCACATCGCTTTCGCGCGCAAGCAGCTCCCACTCGCCTTCGTTCGGCGTCAGTATCGCATTATCGACGGCTCCTTTGCGGAGCGCCTTGAGCGCGTCGGCATCGATGACTTTCGGGCCGGGCCAGCGCATGAGCTTCCGCATGAGCGCGGCAGTCGCGCTTCGCACGCCGGCGCCGTTGCCGAGCACGAGCACGTCGGCGGTCGCGAGCTGCCGCTTGATGGCCGCCTCGTGCGCGAGCGTGAGATGCGTCCCCGGCAGTTTCCGCGTCATCAGGTCCGGCGAGAGCGCATTGATCGCCCACGCGACTTTTTCGGGAGCCATGACGATGACCGAGTCCGCGCCGGAGCGGAGCGCGCTCACGCCGGCCAGGTAGACCGCACCGACATACTCGCTTGAGCCGCCGACGAGAAGGACGCGCTTCATTACCGGAAGTGTAGCAAAGAACACAGGTCCGCTGCGGACGGCAAAGGGATAAACGAAAACGCCCCGCGTGAGCGGGGCGTTTTCGTGCTGATCGTTAGATCTTGCTGACGTTGACTGCGTTCGGGCCTTTCGGGCTTTCCCCGACCTCGAAGCTGACCTTGTCTCCCTCCTGGAGCTCGTCGAACGAAATGTTCTGGAGCTCGTTGGCGTGGAAGAAAAGATCCTTGTCCTGGCCGTCGCGCTTGATGAAGCCGAAACCTTTGTCGGTCTTCTTCGCAACTGTTCCTTGTTCCATGATGGTAGCGATGTTTACGTGTCTAAGATATCAAGTCAGCAGCCGAAGATTGAAGCTCGATCCCACTTCTCTTGGATCCAGCTCTGGTTGATACATTCAAACTATCATGCCGGCACCATTCCGTCAAGAGCCGCAATCAGGCGGCGTAGGCGCGCGAACGGAGCCAGTCCATCACCTTCCGGCGGTGCTGGTCGAGCGACCAGACATTCCCGCGGCGCGGGAACAGAGCGGTATGGGTGCTTTTGAACTCCTCAAGGAGCGCCTCCGAGGCTTTCGGGAAGGCGTCCGGAAGATTCTCGTTGTAGAGGGCGAGAAAGTCAGCGAGCGAGCGCTTCTTTTCGCTGCGCAGGCGGTCGAGATCCGGAGTTCTCATTGAGGCCAATAATACCACAAAGTCATAAAAATGTCATCTCTTCCGGAGACCGCTCGCTCCGCAGCAGCCGGTCTCCCCAGGAGCCGCGATGCGTCCCGCCCGTTCCGTATTAGAATGGAGGGATGAATGAAGCCGAAGACCGATCGTTCGCGGTATTGAGAATCGTGTTCGGCCTCGTGTGGCTCATCGACGCCTCCTTCAAATGGAACCCCGCATTCCTCAATAACTTCACCGCTTACCTCACCGAAGGCGCGCAGGGCCAGTCCGCGCTCGTACAGGCATGGATCCATCTGTGGATGAATGGCGTGAGCGTGAACCCGTACGTATTCGCGGTCATCGTCGCGATCGCCGAGACGGCGATCGCGCTCGGCCTCATCTTCGGCCTCTTCACCGAGCTCGCGATCGCGGGCGGCATCGCGATGACGCTCGTCATCTGGTCGAC
>JAGWYL010000005.1 GCA_018969385.1 Patescibacteria group bacterium | reverse complement strand
ATGTCGAGCGCGCTCTTCCCCGCCCTGCCGGTGCGCAGAAGTATGGCGAGCAGTTCTTTGTCGCTTAGATTTTCCGCACCCTTCTCAATCAGCTTCTCGCGCGGGCGCTCGTGCTTCGGCAGATTTTTTATTTTCGAGCTCATTGCTAAATGCATGATAGCGCACTTGAGCTTTCGCCAGAGCGGATGGGAACAATTTCCTTCCCCCTTCCAAAACTTCAGAGGCGCAATGCGTCCGAACTCTCCCGAAGCAACCGTCCCGAACCGAATTGTTACTATATATGTATATATAGTAACAATTCGGTTCTGCGGCTCTTGCAGTTTCTGCTTACTTTTTGATTCGTATCGGGTACGTATTTGGCGATGGCTCGCGCGGATTAGGAGGCATATCGAATTCGAACCTGGCACCCTTTCGAGACTCTCCGCGGGTAACCTACGCCTCCACCATGACGGAAACGGGAAGGTGGTCCGAGCCTTTCGACTCTTCGACGCGGAAGGAGCGGGTCTTGAGGTCAGGGGTGGTGAAGATGTAGTCGAGCTTGGTGTCCACGCGCTGCGGAAGACAGGTCGAGCAGCCTTCGGGGTAGACGCTCCAGGTGGGCAGGTCCTGCGCGTCCGCGTCCGTGAGCGTTTCTTTCATGCGGCGTATGGTGCCGCTTTCGGGCGTCGCGTTGAAGTCGCCCATGAGGATGGTGTCCGCGGCGGGCAGAAGCGAAAGCAGTTTCTCCGCTTGCGCCGCCTGCACTTCCGACTCTTTCTGGTGCGTATGCACGAGGTGCGTACTGAATACGTGGAGGACGCGCTTCCCTGCTTGGATGTCCGCGCGCGCCGCGGCGCGTTCGTCCCTTTCCGAAAGCAGATGGGTTTCGCTTTTCAGAACCGGCAGTCTGCTGAATACGGCGGGGCCGTCCCGATAGACGTGGCCTCCCCAGGATTTCTTCGCGGGCGCGAATACATGCGCATAGCCGAGGCCGGAAAGAAAGCCGATGACATCGCGCTCCGGGTCGTCATCCTTCACCTCCTGCAAGCCGATGATGTCCGCGTCCGCGGAGGCGAGGAATGCCTTGATGTCCTCAAAGTGCCCGTCTATCCAGATATTCCAGGACAGTATCTTGAGTTCCATATGCCGAGTATACCGCGGCGGTCGCGGTACTCCGCGCCCGCCTGCCGCTTCCCAGACATTGACACGATTCGTTTCTTGTCATAAAAATACGACGCAACCGTTTTGAGGGAGGCTCGCCATGCGCGCCGTCTTTGTTGCCGTTTCCACCGTTCTTGTTCTTTTTTTCGGACTTGCCCGTCCGGATTTGCTCCGCTCCTTCAACCCTCATTCGAAGCTTGGCTTCCTTGAGCATCGGATTGTGGGGGTTTCGGAGGAATTCCTGCGCCGCTCCCCTGCGCTCGCGGATACGTTCGACGAGTTCAAGGAGTGCATGGCCTATTCGCCCACATGCGACGTCACGCCCATCCTTGCAAAGCGTGACGCCGTGATTGCGCGCGAATGGCCGGAACTCTTCGACCGCCTCGTCGTCCGCGACGACTGGGGTGCGAATTACTACAGCGCGGCCCAGCGCGACGAGTTCTTCGCGGCACTCAAGAAAGAGGGCGCGGACAACCTCCGCAATCACTGCGTTCCGGACATCGCGTATGTAAAACTGCGCGATGTCGGCGGCAAGCCCACCTATGTCATCCGTTTGGACACCTTTGTCTGTAGCGGAAGACCCCTCGCCTCCGGTTTCCCCGACCGGAGGCGCATCTTTTTGCTAGTCGTCGAATCCTCCGAAGAATCCGCCTTCACGCTCGCCGCCCGCGCCCTTGATGCTGTGGGTCACGGTGGCGGTTCCCGTATTCGTCGCCGGCGCGGTTGCGGAGGATGCGGGAGCTGCGGATGTCTGCGCCGGCGCGGGTTGCGCCGGAGGCGAAGCGGGGACGCTGCTTGATGCGGCGGCCGGCTTGCCGGCCGCCACCGGCGCCTGCGGCGCCGGATTCAGCGTGCCCTGCATGAATATCGCGCCGCCGAGCACGATGGCGGCCACGACGGGGATGAGATTCTCGAGGATTACTTCCATGGGTCGTACGGTCTATGGTACACCAGCCGCCTTGCGTATATGTCACCCCTGGCCAAGCAACGCAGCCTTACGCCCTGAAGGCTCGGAACGTGGTTCGCGTCGCGTATGTGGCGACGAACGCGGCGAGCATCGCGAGCCCGCAGTACGCGGCGAGGAGGACGATGCTTTCCTGGAACAGGAAACCGCCGCCGAAGGTCCACGTCCATACGGGATACAGATAATCCGCGATTTCATACACCGCGCCGATTGCGATGGTCCACGCGAAGAACGACAGGAAGCTTTCATCGCGCAGGAGCCGGATGGTGAGCATCCACAGACCGTACGAAAGCGCGCCGTTCAGGACGAGGAACAGAGGCTCGAACCGAAGCGCGTACTCGAAGACGCCAAGATACTTCCCGACCGCAAGGTCGAAAGCGATTCCGAAAATCAGTCCCGCAGCAACGCTTCGTCCGACGAGGCCGAGCGTGATTTCATTGAACGCACGCTTCCGATACGCGAGGAACATGAAGAAAAAGAATTGCACGGAAACGACCGCGAAGAAGTCGAGCCAGGGATTCATACGCGAAGTATAGCAACCGCGCTACGCCAAATGCGCGAATCAATGAGAACGCGACCGCTTATCCGCCGGATGCCTGTCCGCGACGAAAGACGAGATAGGAGTAGACGACGCTTGAGACGACGGCGACGAGAATCGAGCCGATGAGGAGCACGGCACTCCAGAACTGCGGCGTGAAGGTGCCGATGAGGATGAACACGCTCGCTATCATGAAGAGCGGACGCGCGAATCGGTGCGTCTTCGCCCAGTCCTCATCCGAAGAGAGCGTCCACGGAGTCCGGACGCCGAAGAACCAGTTGCGGCGTATGCGCGTCAAAAGCGCGCCGGCCACGAAGATGAGCACGGCTATGCCCGGTATAGTCGCATGCAGCACGTCCACCTGCCAGCCGAGCGTTTGGCCGAGCTTGAGCGCATAGCCATACGCGAGCAGCGCGGTGAGAAGAATCCAGATGAGGTCGTAGACATAGCGGAAACCGGGAAAGCCTTTCGCGACCGGGTCTATCCGGGGCAGGAGCGCCCAGAGACCGAAGAGCGCGAGCAGGATTGCCGGCAGGCCGAACGCGAGCCGTACGCTTTCCACGTGCGGATACGCTACCGCGCCGGTGAGAAACGTCGCGAGCACGATGATGAAGATGAGTATTCCGGATATTTTCGGGTTCATGGCTAAAGTATAGCACCATGCCTATGGCGCGAAGTCGAGAGTGCCATGATGTCTGTCCGCTCGAGTACTTCTTTCGCTTTTGCGTTCCAATCGACCGTTTTCATACGGTCAAATATCAAGCTTTCGCGTAGACAGATTCTTTACCCACTCGGGGTCGCGGTGGTCGAAAAAGGCGCTCGTCTTGGTATCGAGCTGCTGAATCGCCGCCGTATCTTCATCGCTCAGTTCGAAGTCGAGAACCGAGAGATTCTCCAGCATCCTCTCTTTCCGTGTGGATTTTGCGAGCGCCACGATGCCGCGTTGCGTTATCCATCGGAGGATGACTTGCGCGACCGACTTCCCGTGCTTCGCGCCGATGGATTTCAAAACCTCGTTCTCGAAAATCCCGTTCCTCCCTTCTGCAAATGGCGCCCACGCTTCTACCTGCACCTTGTATTCCTCATTGATTTTCTGCGCATCAATCTGCTGATTGAACGGGTTCACCTCGATCTGGTTTACGGCGGGCACGACTTTTGCGTTAAGCGCGAAATCCGTGATGCGATCCGGAGCGAAGTTGCTCACACCGATGGCTTTGAGCGTACCCGCTTTTTGCATCTCTTCCATCGCGCGCCATGCTCCGTACACGTCGCCGTACGGCTGGTGGATGAGGTAGAGGTCGAGGTAGTCGAGTCCGAGACGCTTCAGCGAGTGCTCGACTGCGCGCTTCGCGCCCTCGTAGCTCGCATCTTGCACCCAGAGCTTCGTCGTGACGAAAAGCTCTCCGCGCGCCACGCCGCTATTCTTGATGCCCTTCCCGACCGCTTCTTCGTTCAGATACGAGGCGGCGGTATCGATGAGACGATAGCCGGCTTCGATGGCGTCCATAACGCTGCGCTCGCATTCTTCTGCGTCGCGCACTTGGTAGACGCCGTAGCCGAGCATCGGCATCGGGAGACCGTTGTTCAGAGTGATATGCTTCATGCCGTCAGTGTACCGCATACGCTAGCGCATGGTATGAAGCGACTCAAACTGTCTAGTTGGCTAACCCTCCGGGCGACCAATTTCTCTTCTTCGTCCGCGGAGTTAGAGAAATGAAAGTACTCCTGTGGTGACGCTGTTGGAACCTCTAGAACATCTTTGAGCCGTTCGGAACCTTCTGCTCGGGCTGAGTTAACACCACGTCTCCATTTTCGTCTGCGAAGCCAGTGGTGAGGCATTCGGATACGAAAGGACCTATTTGCTTAGGAGGAAAGTTGATGACACCGACAATCTGCCGACCGATAAGGTCTTCTTTCTTATAATGCTGCGTGATTTGTGCGCTCGACTTCTTGATGCCGAATTCGCCGAAGTCGATGGTGAGTTTGTAGGCAGGTTTTCTCGCTTCAGGAAAATCCTGCACGTCGATGATCGTACCGACTCTGAGTTCAACTTTCTCAAAATCTTCCCAAGTAATCATGCTCTCAACTATACAAGAAAAAGGCCCGCGAGTAATCCCGCGGGCCTTGCGGCGAAACCTATACTATCGCCCACAATCTGCCGTCATGGCCGGCTGCATAATCAGGGTCAGCGGCTCGCCTGGCCGCAATGTAGTCCGCTCGGGTCGGGAAATCCTTGGCCTCAGGCCACCCCATTCCGCATCCCCACGGCACACTCTTCTTTTCCTTCGGCTGTATTTTCGTCTCAAGCTTCTTTTGATGTCGTTTGATAGATTTCTCTATCGCGTCCATGTGTCGCTCCTTTTGCGAGTAAGACAAAAGCCTCGTCTCTACAAAGATCATTCGATCCAAGTAAAGACGAGACTTCTCTCGTGGTGCCACCTTACGTTTACCCAACCATTGCTGCTTGGGCCTTTGTAGCTGACTCTGTTTACGACATCAGCATCTGTGTTTTACGGCTCAGTCTCCGTCGCAACTTATTAGGCTGCGCAGCTCAGGGGTCGGTTCGGCTTTCGCCTACTATTCCCGTCAACACTTTATGGATACGAGAATAGCAAGAGATAGAACAAAAGACAATTTCCCCTTCCAGGGTAAACTGACCGGCACCACAGAAGCGCTTTCATTTTTCTAACGCACCTCGTCCGAAGAGAAATTGGCGCTGGGACGCTGGCGGGACCGCTAGGCGTGAACGAGTTTCTTGTCCCGCAAGAATTCATACAGCGGACCTATCAAGAAACCCATGGTAAACGCCCAGGTCAGTTCAGTTATCGGGATACCGAGGAAACGCCAATCGAATGTCGTTCCATACAAGAGCCACCCCTCTCGGAGAAGCGCATCAATATTCGCGGTCAAGCCGAAGACGAACGCGTAGCAGAGGAATAGGACGGCAGCGGTGCCGACACCGGAGCCGATCGCGTCCCAAAGCAAATCCGAGCGCCACCAGAACATCGGAAGCGCCACGATGACGAACGCAGCGGCTGACGCATAGATTGAATTCCAGTGAAGCCGCAAGAGTAGCTCGAGCACGACGAAGAAGAACGCGACAATCAGCATCGAGGCGTATCTCTTATGGACACGCACCTTACGTTGCCGCAATCGAAATACCGCCTCATAAATCACTGCGGCGATACCGCCCACAGCAAACCCGAAGAGTAGGTCCTCAGGCATGAACACGAAGAAGCCGAAGTGAAGCGGAAGTACGCTCTGCGGAGACCAATAATCCCGCACGTAAATTATCTCGCTCAGTGGTCCAACGATAGCTCCCGCAACACTTAGGAGCCATTGCTCCGTACGTGTCCGCTTACTGTAAGCATACAGAGCGCCCCAGACGAAGAGGAATGGGATCGTGAGCACGAGATAGAAACCTGTCGCTGGAATGAAAAACACTCTGTAATAATAGCGCGCTTCTGACGAGCTGGCCGCCACCACAGGAGTCCTTCCTTTCTCTAACGCACTTCGTACCTGAATGAAATTGGTCGCCAGGACGCTGTTGTGACCACGTCTTTATTCATTCGCCCAACTTCGCTCGGTCCGAAGAACTCAGCTTCGCGGGAGCGGCAATAATGGACGTAAGACCTTCTTTTATATTCTCGGTCGGCACGTCATCCGGCCAATAAACGGCGACTGACGGGTAAATACCCATCTGTATCTTGCCGTCGCTTGCTGTACGGGTCATAAATTGGATTTGATACAGTGGCTCCGCGCCACGCGTCAATGCTTCTACCAGATGTTCATTTTCGTGAGCAGCAATCCGTTTCGTATCTTCATCGGTAAGACCGATTGCTCTCAATAGCGATATGAATTCAGTGATGCTCTTTCTTTGAATTACACCCGCCTGGTCATCGAGCGAATGAAAGGATTCCTGCATTTGCTCATATGAGCTTTCCCCGCGCAGGAACGCTCTGGTCGCCTCGTTATGCACATCTTTCATTCTCTGAATGTCCTCAAAAGGCAGGGCTTTCCCCTTCGCCACTCTTATCTCTTCGAGCATTTTCTCTTTGCTCGCATCTACTACACCCGCTGTTTCTGGGTTTGACATAGTTAGCATTGTACACCGAACTGCGGATTGTTTCGCCACATCTTCCAGATCATGCCATCAATGCTCATCTCATACACCCGTGACACACGGCGATTGTCTGTGTAGAGCACCGTGTAGTTCTTTGCATCTTGGTCGCGACCAACAGTCCAAAGCGACCACGGCATGCCCCCACTGGCGGAATAATCTCGCACGAGTTGGCTGCGGGACTTGGATTCGAACCAAGGTGACGACTTTCAGAGAGTCGCATCCTACCACTAGATGATCCCGCAATGACTACGAATCGTAGTTTCTGAACTTTAGCAGATTTATCAAATCTTGCACTTCCTCTTTTCGCGAGACTTGCACCTGCCGCGGCGATACATGTGTCCAATCGACACCGACAAAAAGAGGCGGGCGCATCAAGGGTTGAGCGGTGCTCTTCCCCTGATGCGCCCGTGGTCGTTCCCATGCCAACAGGAACGTCGTATCCCCGCTTGGGGAAAGATCAGGCGGCCAGGTCTGCCGCGATGCCGGTGATATCGCCCGTGACAACGGACGCTTCGCGTCCGCAGGTCTTGCCGTATGTCTCGCGGAACTTCTGGAGCTCCGCGGGCGACACGTGGAAGACTTCCGAGAGCGGCAACACGCACGCGGTCACTGGCAATCCGAACTTCGCGAGGATGGCGCGGCGCGCAGATTCTGAAAGCGAGTGCGTGTCATACCACTTCCCGTCCACCCACTCGTGGACAGACCAGCGGTGGCCATCCCATCGGGCGGAAAACTTCCGCCCGTCAATCGTAAACAGACAATCGAACTCCATGTAACCCTCCCATGGGTTTTCTATTGCACGAGTGCATATTATAACATCTATCATGAAAAAGCAATGTTCCCGGGTCCCGTTTCCCAACGGGACCCGGGGCATGGTATCGTATCCGCACAACTGAATACCTATCCAGAGCGCGGCGAGAGAACTGGCTTTATGACCCGCCGGCAACCATTCCGAAAGGAAACGGTGCCCCCTCCAGCCCTTCGGGGACAGATATTCTTATGAATACGCTCCCTAAGGAGCGTATTCATTTGCATTATCTCGTATCCCTGTCAGCTGTTTGCTGTCACCTGTAAGCTATTCTTATGTTCCATCTTCTCTCAACCTATACCACCGAAAGCGTGACTGCCGGCCATCCGGACAAGGTCTGCGACCAGATTTCCGACGCCATACTCGACGCTTGCCTTACGGAAGACCCGAAAAGCCGCGTGGCGGTGGAGACGTTCGGCAGCCACGGCACGCTCATGATCGGCGGCGAAGTGAAGACCAACGCAAAGGTGGACTATGAAGCCATCGCGCGGGCAGTGTATGCCGATATCGGCTACACGGAGCCGCTTGATGTCCTGGTGAAGGTCGCTGCGCAATCGAACGACATCGCCATGGGTGTCGACACCGGCGGCGCGGGAGACCAGGGCATCATGTACGGCTACGCGACGAACGAGACGCCGGAGTATATGCCGCAAGGCGTGGTGCTCGCGCATGCGCTCGCACGGAAGCTCGAAGCGCTTCGCCGCGACGGCACGCTTCCCTTCCTGCGTCCGGACGGGAAGACGCAGGTGACGATAAAGAACGGCAGCGTGATTACGGCGCTCACCTCCACCCAGCACGCGGAGGATGCGACCCTGGAGGATGTGCGCGCGGGACTCGTGAAGCATCTCTTTCCCGCGGTGCTCGGCGACATATCCGGCATCGAGCTCCTCGTGAATCCGACCGGACGATTCGTGCAGGGCGGATTCGAAGCGGACGCCGGACTTACCGGCAGGAAGATAATGGTGGATACGTACGGCGGCCTCATGCCGCATGGCGGCGGCGCGTTCTCCGGGAAGGACGCGACGAAAGTGGACCGATCGGCGGCGTACATGTGCCGCTTCGTCGCGAAGAACCTCGTGGCGAACGGCTTCGGCACGAAGGTGCTCGTGTCCGTCGCCTACGCTATAGGGCGCGCGGAACCGGTCATGGTGGAAGCGTTCGACGAGAGCGGAAAGAACCTCTCCAACGTGGTCGCCAAGCATTTCGATTTCAAGCCGAAGGCTATCATCGAACGACTCGGCCTCACGCGCCCCATCTTCCGGCAGACGGCCGCATACGGCCACTTCGGCGTTGCGGGTCGGCCTTGGGAGGAGGTCATAAAGCTCGGATAAACCCCACAGGATGGCTTAACCCCGCGCCCTCACGGGCGCGGGGTTGCTTTTATACTTTATTGTGCGACAATATACGCTCAACCTGATTGAAGGGGGTTTGTATGATCTTTTACGCCTGCGGAGTCCTTTTGGATTCCGCCCATCTCGCCGGTGCGCAGCGCCTGTTGATTTCACACGCTGAAATCGAACGGGTCTCGAGCACGCGGCGTACGCTTTCCAAGCGCACGCTTACCGGGCTCGTGGAGGTTCTGCCTCCGCTGCATCCGGCGACGCACCACCTGAAGCTGCATGAGAACGAGGACCTCTTCGTTTTCTCGCTCACCGGGAGGGATGACCTCACGCATCTGCGGCGGGTTCGTCCCGGATGGTTCGTCTGGATTACAGAGCCGGAGCACGCGGATGCGGTGCTTCGCTTCCTCGAAAGGACGACGCCGGTTCGGACATTCCCGAGTCCGATTCCGACGGAGTCGGTCCGCCGGTACGTAAGCTAAGCCGAGTTCAGGGAGTAAACGAAAGGGGCGGCTGCAATCCTTGCAGACCGCCCCTCTATCTTTTGGCGCCAAGGGTTTCGAGGTAAAACTAGGACATCCGATGTCCTAGTTTTACTCGGTTTTAAGTACCGACCTTTTCAAGCGGAACCGCATGCTTCACTTGCTTCTCGAATCCGAGGAACGCGTATTC
Source organism: Patescibacteria group bacterium (assembly GCA_018969385.1). Classification (GTDB taxonomy): domain Bacteria; phylum Patescibacteriota; class Minisyncoccia; order Phycocordibacterales; family Phycocordibacteraceae; genus C7867-001. The sequence continues at coordinate 36,860 of JAGWYL010000005.1, read as the reverse complement.
GTTCACTTCGAGTCCGTGCACGCGATACACCTGCGATGCGGAACAGACCTTCGCGTCGGACGGGTCGAAGCCGAGCTCGCGCGCGGCGGCCTCGGCGGCTTCTTCGCTCGGCCCTTCTATCTCAAGGTACGGCGGGATAAGCGGCCAGGTGTCGAGGTCATACTCTATGTCTCCCTTCACGTACCGGATGCGCTTCTTCTCCTGATGAAATTTCTGTATGAGTCCGAGGTTCTTCAGGATAATCGTCATCGTTTCGAAATCCCCGACCGCCGTCTCCACTTCTTCCATCCCCTCATCGCGCACGCTCCCGTCATTTACGGAAACGCCGAGCCGTTTCTTCCACGCGAGCGTGGTTTCCGTTCCGTCCGTGCGAAGCCGTATCCACGCGTGCCTACCCGCAAGCGGCAATCCCGGAAAATCGAAAGCGCGCAGCGTGTATGAGAATTCCTTCTCCTTCGCCGCGCCTATGACGCGCAGCTTCGCTTCGACCGCCTCCGGCTCGACAGCGAGGAACTTGAGCTCGTATTCGCGCATGCCCGCTCATAGTACACCGAAGCCGCACTGAACCGGTGCGAGCTCTTCCGAATCTCCGCAGACGCGCCCCGCTTCCCGCAAAGGCAAAATGTTACCATATATGTATATATGGTAACATTTTGCCTTTGCGCTTTTGAGCGAATCGATCGGCGAACCGATCGGAAAATCAAGAAGGGGCGCAGGGTTATGCTCGTCTGATGGTTGCGGTGAGCGCGCAATGGTCGGAGACGCCGCAGTGCATTTCCACGTCGGACACCGCGTAGCCGGGAGTCGAGAACAGGCCGTCCACCATGTACGGAAGCGCGCCGGCCCGATGGATGTTCCCGTCGATGCTCGTCTCGTACTCGGAAGGCACGTTGTCCTTGAGCTTCGCGGAAATGGCAGAGAATATCTCCTTGCCGCGCGGCGCATTGAAATCGCCGCAAAGTACGTACTCTCCCTCAGATTCGAGGAGGTCGAGCATCGTGCGCACATCCTGGCGCTGATACTCATCCGCTTCCCCGTCCGGCGTCCAGGTGAAATGCGTGCTCGCGCTCCGGTACGTCACGCCGTCTTTCTCGACATCCGCGAGCAGCACGCCGAGGTTCTGCGATACGCGTTTCTCTTCCACGCTCTTATCCGCGAACGTGGGCGTACCCGCGGCGGCGCGATGATAGTAGCGGGTATCCGTCCTCACGAACGGGAGACGGGAAAAGATGCCGACTCCGACCAGCGTGCCGGGGCCGTCGCCGTCCGGACTGTCGTCCGCCGTGCGCCACATCGGCAGGAATGCCGACGCGCCCAGTTCCTTCTCGAAAGCGGGGATATCAAGCTCCGAGAGTTCTTGCACGCAGACGACGTCCGCGGCTCGCTTTGCGAGGAACGGAAGTACGGCGTCGAGGTGCTTCCGTTTCTCTATGTTGAGCGAGACGAAAGAAAGCGGACTCATTTCTTGCTGCGTAGAAGCGCGGCGGCAAGGAACGCGGTGAATAAGGGGTGCGGCGCAAGCGGGCGCGCCTGGAGTTCCGGATGGAATTGCGTGCCGAGCATGAACGGGTGCTTCTCCTTGGGCAGTTCGGCTATTTCCATGAGGACGCCGTCCGGGCTGGTGCCGGAGAAGACGAGGCCCGCATCCGTGAGCCGCTCGACGTACGCGGGATTCACCTCATAGCGATGACGATGGCGTTCTTCGATTGCGTCCGTGCCGTACGCTTCGCGCGCGATGGTACCGCCCGCGAGCTTCGCCGGATAGACGCCAAGACGCATGGTGCCGCCGTAGTTCCCTTCCGCGATGACATCCTTCTGGTCCGGCATGACGTCAATGATGGGGTGCGGCGTCGCGGGATCTATCTCCACCGTATGCGCGCCTTCGAGTCCCACCACGTTGCGCGCGTATTCCACGGTCATGAGCTGCATGCCGTAGCAGAGCCCGAAGTACGGAATCTTATTCTCGCGCGCGTAGCGGATGGCGGCGAGCTTCCCTTCGATGCCGGTCTCGCCGAAACCGCCCGGCACGATGATGCCGTCGTACTTCGCGAGCTTCGCGACGTCCTCGCCGCGTTCGAAATCCTTCGCATTCACCCACTCTATCTTCGGTTTCGCGGCAAGCTTCGCGCCGGAGAACTTTATGGCTTCGATGACGGAAAGGTACGCGTCCGAGAGGACGAAGTCGCCGGTATCGAAATACTTGCCGACGATGCCGATGGTGACCTCCGGTTCCGTGACGCGCGTATTCTCCACGAACTTCTTCCATTCGGTGAAATCGGCCTGCCGTTCCGTGGGGAGCTTGAGCGTCTCCAGAAGCGCATCGCCGAACTTGTCCACTTCGAAATTGAGCGGCACCTCGTAGATGCTGTCCACGTCCGGCGCGGAGATGATGTGGTCCGCGCGCACGGATACGGCGAGCGCGAGCTTCTCCTTGCGCTTCTCGTCGAGGGGATGCTTCGCGCGCGCGATGAGGAAGTCCGGCTGCACGCCGTAGGCGTTCAGCTGGCGCACGGCGTTCTGCGTCGGCTTCGTCTTCATCTCCCCGAGCGTTCCCGGTACGGGCAGGTAGGAGACCATCACGAAGGTGACATCGTCCGGATGCTGCATCTTGAGGACGCGCGCCGCTTCGATGAAGAGCGCGTTCTGGAAATCGCCGACAGTGCCGCCCACTTCGATGACGGAGATGCGGCTGCCGTTGTGTTCCGCGGCCGCTTCGATGCGACGCAGTATCTCGTCGCGCACGTGCGGTATCGCTTCCACGCACTTGCCGCCGTAGCCGAGCGAGCGCTCGCGCTCGATGACGGACTGATAGACCATGCCGCCCGTCATGTAGTCCGCGGAGGTGAGGTCGCGGTTCAGGAAGCGTTCGTAGTTCCCCATGTCCTGATCCGTCTCGAGTCCGGAGTTGAGTACGAACACCTCGCCGTGTTCCGTCGGATTCATCGTGCCCGCATCGACGTTCAGGTACGGGTCGATCTTGACCAGGTTCACCGCGTAGCCGCGCTGGTTCAGGATGAGTCCCATCGACGAGACGGCGATGCCCTTCCCCACGCCGCTCATCACGCCCCCGATGACGAATATGTATTTGTGTCCTTCGCGTGCCATAAGAATCAGTAAGCAGTAAGCAGTAGCTGGTAGCAGGATACACGCTCACGCCCCGGTGTGCCAAGGAATTGACCGCTGCTCCCTGCTCCTGCTCCCTGCTGCCTCATATGCGTAGGTAACGACGCACCGCGAGGAAACTCGCGAGCGCACCGAGCACTACTCCCGAACCGAGGATGACCACGAAGATGAGCGCGAAGTACGTCCGGTAGTACGCGAAGAAGTCGAAGCCGCCGAGCCAGGAAGCGGTCGCGCCCGCCGCGTACCAGGTGGCCGGATAGAAGATGAGAAGCGTGATGAGCGCGGCGATGGCGCCTGAAATGACGCCTTCGACGATGAACGGCCCGCGGATGTAGGCATTGCTCGCCCCCACGAGCCGCATGACGGATATCTCGTCGCGCGCGGTGTAGATGGCGAGCCGGATGGTCGCGAACGCGATGATGACGGACGCGAGCGCGAAGAGGAGGACCACTATCATGCCGGCCTTCTCCGCCGCGCCGATGGCCGCCGTGATGCGGTCTATGACTGCCTTGTTCTGGTCGTAGTTGATGCGGTCGATGATGGACGCGGAGCCTTGCGAAAGCGCCGAGCCGCTCCCGAGGAAATTCACGATGCTCTCGTACTGCGAAGGGTCCTTCGCCGTGATGGAAAGCGACGCGCCGAGCGGATTTCCGCCGAGCTCGTCGAGCGCCTGGAGCGTGAGCTGGTCGGTCGCATGCCGCTGCCGGAAATCGGCGAGCGCCTGGTCGCGGGACGTGTACGTGACGGACGCGACCTCCGGAAGCTTCTCAATCTGGCTTTGAAGCGCGAGGATGTCCGGCTCCGCGGCGGACGTGACGAAGTACACGCTCACGTCCACCTTATGCTCGATGGTCGAGAGCGTGAACGAGAGGAGGCCGGACAGGAAGATGAGTCCGGTGATGATGGAGAGCGTCACCGTCATGATGAGCACGGTGGCGAAGGAGACGACGCCGCTTCGCGCGAAGCTTTTCGCGCCCGCAACGCACATTCTTCGGAACATCATCCAATCGAGGTTCATCATAGTACGTATTGGCCTTGCATATCGTCCCGCACGATGCGTCCGCGGTCAACGGTGATGACGCGGCGTCCCACCGAATCCACCACGCCCTTGTTGTGCGTGGTGATGATGACCGTGGTGCCGAGCTCGTTTATCTTTTTCAGTATCTGCACGACTTCGTACGTGTTGATGGGGTCAAGGTTCCCCGTCGGCTCGTCCGCGACGACGATGTCCGGCTGGTTTACGATGGCGCGGCCGATGCCGACGCGCTGTTTCTCCCCGCCCGAAAGCTGGTCGGGAAAGCTGTTGGCTTTCCCGCCGAGGTCGACGAGGTCGAGGATGTACGGGACGTCCGAGGCTATCTCCTCATCCGTGCGGCCCGCCGCTTCCATGGCGAATGCGATGTTCTCGTACGCGGTCTTGTTCGGGATGAGGCGGAAATCCTGGAACACGGTGCCGATCTTGCGGCGATACCGATGCAGCGCGGAAGACGGAAGGTCGTTCACGTTCACGGATTCGAAAAAGACCGACCCGGCAGTCGGCTTCTCCTCCGCGAGCAGGAGCTTCAAGAGGGTCGTCTTGCCGGCGCCCGAGTGTCCGACGATGGAAACGAACTCTTTGGGCGCGATGGAGAGGGTGATGTCTTCGAGCGCGGGCGCGTCTTCGCCGTATCGCTTCATCACTTTCTCAAAATAGATCATGACCGGCTCATTGTACCTTACCCGGCGACGCATGCCAAAACCGTGCGCCGCTGGGGACTGCGGGATGCGCGCATGGCCTATCCAGAGCTCATTTCAAGACCGGCTTGCGGCGTACGGTTCGGAAGAAGCCTGTTCCCCGGTCTTCCGAACCATGCGAGCGCTTGCCGGAGGTTTCGCAATGAGCTCTAGTCCGCGCTTCGGGCGCGCTCAGCCTCTATGAAATCGTCGATATCCCCTTCGAGGACCGCTTCCGGCTGCCCCGATTCGTGTCCGGTGCGGTGGTCTTTCACCATCTTGTACGGATGGAGCACGTAGGAGCGCATCTGGCTGCCCCATTCGTTCGCCGTCGTGGCGGAAACGGAGCGTCCGCGGGCTTCCGCGAGCCGTTTCTCCTCCTCTTTCGCGAATATCTTCGCCGCGAGGAGCTCGAGCGCCTTCTCGCGGTTCGCGAGCTGGCTGCGTTCCGAAGAGACGTGCACGGAAAGGTTCGTCGGCTTGTGGAGTATGCGCACGGCGGTCTCGCGCTTGTTCACGTTCTGCCCGCCCGCGCCTCCGGCGCGGGCGAACTGCACCTCGATATCGTCCGGCTCGAGCACGACCTTGTCGGTCGGCACCAGGGTCGGCAGGACTTCCACCATCGCGAACGAGGTCTGCCGCTTCGCGTTCGCGTTGAAGGGCGACTGCCGTACCAGGCGATGCACGCCGGATTCGTGCTTCAGCCGTCCGTATGCGCCCGCGCCGATGATCTCGAGCACGACGTTCCGGTAGCCGCCGTGGTCATTCTCGTTCGCATGGAGTTCACGCACGCCCCACCCTTTCCGCGCCGCATAGCCTTCGTACATGCGCCGGAGCATCCGTGCGAAATCTTCCGCGTCGTCGCCGCCCGCGCCCGCGAGTATCGCAAGCGATGCGTTGCCGCGGTCGTGCGGGTCGCCGCCGCCGCCTTCCTTGAGCATCTGGTATTCCGCGACCGCGGCTTGCGCCGCCGCCTTGTCCGCCCAGAATTCGGGCGATGCCATCATCGCTTCGAGTTCCTCCATGCGCTTCCTTGACGCTTCATCCATACGGGAGAGTGTATACGAAAACACCCGGCCGCGCTTGCGCGCGGCCGGGTGTCTTGTCTGGAGCCGCCCCGGAGATTCGAACTCCGGACCTATCCCTTACGAAGGGATTGCTCTACCAGCTGAGCTAGGGCGGCGGATAGCGAGAATATATCAAATCGCTCGGTTCTTGGCGAGTTTGCGCGCCTCCAAGGTTCTCTTGCTTACCTCGCGATTCTTCCTGCCGTTCCCCTTGTTAAGCGCAGAAAAAGTCGAGCTTAGGGAGTCACAGTTCGGACATACTAGACGGAGATTCTTTTCTACATTATTTCGCCAATTGCCGTCTATATGATCTGCGATGAGCGGAGCGACGCCGGTGGTCGAGTTAATCTTTGACCATCCGCATAAACAACATTTATTCCCGAATTTCTCTCGCAAATAACGCTTCACAGGGCTTGAAACGATTCCCATCGCATTCAGACCGCTTATCTTCGCTATTTTCCATCTGTGAATGTATTCACGGTATTGGAATTCATGCTGACAAGCATTGCTGCAGTATTTGTAGAAAGACCTTGCCGGCTCTTTTCCACACACAGGACATGGGACACGCGGTTTCTTCGGATTCACTGCTTATATGATACCGCAACTGCAGACCAAATTGCATAAAAATGTAATACGCATGTTGATAAGACGCAAAAAGAAAACACGGAAGGCCTTGACCTCCGTGTTTTCTTTTGGAGCCGATGGTCGGGATTGAACCGACGACCCCGTCCTTCGCTTACACCTTCCCTCAAAACCACTTGGGAAAGGGCTAGACTGTATCTTTGTCCCGTGAGATGCCGCGTCTTCGCGCTATCTCACGGGACACCCTTGTCAGTCGTTCGGGCCCCGTGAGATGGAGGCTTCGCCTATCTCACGGGGCCACGGTCTTAGCTTGTGGAGCCGTTAACCGTTATTCGGGATTCACCCGCGCGTTGCCGCGCGAGTGGGCAGGGCTTGCGACCCACCATGGACGTGCTCTACCAACTGAGCTACATCGGCGAAGTGAGGAATTGAGAACGTGTCCTCACGTTCTCAAGCGCCGAACGAGCCGAGGTATGGCCGAGGCTTTGCGAGTGCCATACAGCGGTGAACGTGCGACGGTTGAGAACCCCCGCAGAGTACGTCATATCACCCGACATTTCAATTCCCGCTGTATGAACGCATACTTTTGTACGTCACATAGGTTATAGTCTCCGTATCATGACCAGCCGTCCTGCATCCGGGTTTTGGGCTTTCTGCCTACGGCCTACTGCCTACTGCTAACTATTTCGCTATGTGTGGCATCGTCGGCTATATCGGCAAGAATAACGCCACCCCCTTCCTCATAGACGGGCTGCGCGCGCTTGAATACCGCGGCTATGACTCCGCGGGCATCTACGTGGTCTCCGCAGGCACCATAAAGCGCGCGGGCAAGGTGGAGGAACTCGCGAAATCCGTGCCGGAGGGATTTTCCGGCACCGCCGGCATCGCGCACACGCGCTGGGCCACGCACGGGCTGCCCACCGAACTCAATGCGCACCCGCACGCGGACGAGAGCGAGACCGTGTGGCTCGTGCATAACGGCATCATCGAGAACTATGCGGAACTGCGGGACGCGCTTTCCGCGAAGGGCGTCCGCTTCCGGACGGAAACCGATACGGAGGCGCTCGTCGCGCTCATCGCCTCGAAGTACGACGCGAAGACGCCGCTTGAAGAGGCGGTGCGCGCGGCGCTTGCCGAAGTGCGCGGCACGTACGGCATCGTCGTCGCTTCCGTGCGCGAACCGGAGAAGCTCGTCGCCGCGCGCTTCGGAAGTCCTCTCATGCTCGGCATCGGCACGGACGGGTACTACATCGCTTCCGACGCGACGCCCATCCTGAAGCACACGCGCGAGGTCGTCTACCTCGACGACGGCGAGATGGTCATCGTGACGCGGGAGGGCTATGACGTGCGCACGCGGGAACACGAACCGGTGAAGAAGACCGTGGAGACGCTCGAGTGGGACGTGGAAGCGGTGCAGAAGAAAGGCCATGAGCATTTCATGCTGAAGGAAATCATGGAGGTGCCGGAGGTCATCGAGAACTCCATGCGCGGACGGCTCGTTCCCGACGAAGGCACCGCGAACCTCGGCGGACTGCGCGACGTGCTGCCGCGCGTGAAGCGGGCAAAGCGCATCATCATCACCGGATGCGGCAGCGCGTACTATGCCGGACTCGTCGGCGAACTGCTCATCGAAGAGCTCGCGGGCATCCCGGTCGAAGTGGAAATCGCGTCCGAGCTGCGCTACCGCCGCCCCACGATGAATCCGGAAGACGCCGTCCTCATCGCCATCTCGCAGTCCGGCGAGACGCTCGACACGCTCGAAGCCATCAAGGAAGCGAAGCGCCACGGCATGCTCACGCTCGGCATCGTGAACGTCGTCGGTTCCACCATCGCGCGGGAGACGGACGCGGGCGTCTACAACCACGCGGGTCCCGAAATCGGCGTCGCGTCCACCAAGGCTTTCGTCTCCCAGCTCACCGTGCTTTCGCTCATCGGCCTCCTCCTCGGCCGGGCGGATTCCCTTTCCGCCACGGACGGCAGCGCGTTCGTGCGCGAACTTGCGGCGCTGCCCGAACACGCGCGCACGGTCCTTTCGCGCGCCGCGCACATCGAAGCGCTCGCGAAGAGATACGCGTCCATGGAAGACGCGCTCTTTCTCGGAAGGAAGTTCCAGTCCCCCATCGCGTACGAAGGCGCGCTGAAGCTGAAGGAGATTTCCTACGTGCATGCGGAAGGCTATCCGGCGGGAGAGATGAAGCACGGCCCTATCGCGCTCATCGAGCCCGCGTTCCCCTCCGTGGTGCTTGCGCCCCGGGATTCGCTGTACGAAAAGACGAAGTCGAACATCCAGGAGATACGCGCGCGAAGCGGCAAGGTCATCGCCGTGACGACGGACGGCAGCGAAGAAGAGCTCGCGCAGGTGGCCGATGACGTCATCGCGGTGCCGAAGACTCACGAAGCCCTGCTCCCGATACTCACCACCATCCCGCTCCAGCTCTTCGCGTACTATGTCGCGAAGGAGCGCGGGCTTCCCATAGACAAGCCGCGAAACCTCGCCAAGAGCGTGACGGTGGAGTAAGCACGCGGCGCGCGTACTCTGGCCGGCACGCACGGCTTGCCGGAACTCATTTCAAAACCGGCTCACTCCGCCCTGCAAATGCAAAACGTTACTATATATACATATATAGTAACGTTTTGCATTTGCAGGGATCGCGTGCGGGAATCCGCGTTCGGGAGCTCTCCCGTCCGGCTCCGCTATGAAGCGCGCCGCGTGATACCGAACTCCGGCAAGATTTCCGCGAGGCGCGAGATAGGGAGACCGACGACGGTGGCGAAGTCCCCTTCGATGCGTTCGATGAATTCGCCGCCCTTCCCCTGCACGGCATACGCGCCCGCCTTATCCAAAGGCTCGCCGGTGGCGACGTAGCTCGCGATAACCTCTTCGCCTAACGTCTTGAAAAAGATACGCGCCTCTATCGCGTCCGAAACCGCCCTTCCGCTTCCGGCATCGAGCACGGTGAATCCCGTGATGACGAAGTGCGTCGTGCCGGAGAGCTCGCGGAGCATCTCCTTCGCGCGCGCCGGCTCGTGCGGCTTGCCGAGCACGCGGCCCTCGTGGACGACAATGGTGTCGCCCGCGACGATGACGGCGTCCGGCGCGCGCGGCGCGACCGATTCCGCCTTTCCGCGCGAGAGGAATTTCACCAGCTCCGCAGGCGGAAGCCTAAGCGTCAGGTCCTCTTCGTACTCCGGTTCGACGATGCTCGCCGCGAAACCCGCGTCCGCGAGGAGCTGCTGCCGGCGCGGGGAACTTGAAGCGAGTACGAGCCTTCTCATGCGAACGATGCTAGCACGTTCGCGCTCGTCGCAAAATGTTACTATATATGCATATATAGTAACATTTTGTGTTGGTGTTGCGGGGCCGTTCCCCGAGCGTTTCGCGCACGCTACGCGCCCTTGTATTTGGAAATGTCGCCGTAGACGCCTTCGAGAAGGTCCAGGTCCTTCCCGGATTTCGCGAGAAGTTCGATGTTCTTGTCCTTCATGGCCGCAAGTATCGCATCGCCATAGGCGTCGCCCACCTCCGTGTGGTACATGTCGCGGAACGCTTCGAAGTCCTTGATGAAGCAGTGCCCGCCCGCGCCGCGGCCGGACTTATGCACGACTTCCGTATGGCTCCCGCCTATCCGGGGATCGTGGGTGAACGCGTCGCGGATATCGCCCCAGTCGCCGCCGTTCTTCTCGACGAGGTCATAGAGGAGGTTCATGAACATCACCTTCGTCAGGAGGAAGCAGTTCCCCGCATACTTCACGAACGCGGCGTCATGCGCGGACATGATCTTCTCGAATGGCGCATCCGGAAGCACCGCGAGCACGGCTTCCGCCTTCTTGCGATACTCGTCGTTCATCACGGGTATGCCGACGATGTTGCGGTCGGGATGCGCGGCGTCGTATGCCGCGGTGACCTCGCGCAGGAACTCCGGATTGTGGAGCACGAAGATGTCCGGAAACTGCTCCTGGAGTGACTTCGTCGTCCCGGGAAGCACGGTGGATTTCACGACGGCGATCCTGCCCTTCCCCACCAAAGGGAGCACCGCGCGGACGATGGAATCGTCGAATCCTTCCGGCGTCGTCGGCGTCGGCACGGCGATGAAGACGATGTCGCACGCTGCAATCTTGTCCTTGTTCGCGGCGTACGGCGCCTCAAGAGCGTAGCGCACGACATCGTGGCCGCGCGCCTCGAAATCGTCCGCATAGTTCTTCCCTATCCAGCCCTGCCCGATGAAGCCGATTTTCATGCCGCGTCGTTTATGAGTTATTTAGAAACCTATTCAAAAACTGACTCGAGGTGCACGGTTCGGAAGAAGCCCGTTCAAGCCTTTCGAACCGCGCATCATCTCGCCGAAGATTTTGAAATAGGCTCTAGTCATCGTAACCGCGATTCTACCCTGAAGGATGCGCCGCGCGGAAGCGCTACGGATTGAGCGTCCAGATGGCGTAGGTGAGGTACGCGGCGAAGGCGACCCACGCGAGGTACGGGGCGAGCAGCCATGCGGCCGTACGCAGGAGCGAACGGAGCCGCGCGATGAGCGCGGCGACGGACAGCGCGATGAAGACGGAGACCCAGAACGCGAGGACAAGCTGGTGGAGCCCGAAGAACGCGTAATTCCAGAAAAGCACGAGAAGCGCGTTGCCCATGAAGAGCGCGGAAGTAGCTTCGAACCGCGCATCGTGCGGCTTCTTGTCCCAGAACAGGCAAGCTGACCACGCCGCGAGGATGAAGAGCGCGCACCAGATGACCGCGACGAGCGGCGTCGCGGGCATGAACGCGGGAAGGACGAGCGTGCCGTACCAGGGAAGACCGAGCGTCGTTATCGCGCCGACGCCGAAGAAGAGGAGCGTCGTGACGTAGACGATGAAGTAGTTCGCGAGTTTCGTGTCGGTATCCATGCATACAGTATATACCTGCCGCAAGGGCTGCGGACGTTCCCTCGGATGTGCGGTTCGGAAGAAGCCCATTCAAGTCTTCCGAACCGCACATCCGAGAGAGCGCCATACTGCGCATCCCCGTCATATATACTGGTGGCTGCTATGGAAAAGAAACCTCTCATCTCGGGTGCCGAAGCGAAACGGCTTGCCGCGAAGTACGGCACGCCGCTCTACGTGTATCGTCAGAGCGTCGTGGCGGAAACGTATCGGCGCTTGCGCGCGGCCATCCCCTATCCGAAGACGCGCATCTATTACGCATGCAAGGCGAACGCGAACGCGAAACTGCTCGCGACACTCCGGAGGGCGGGCGCGTGCATCGAGACGGTGAGTCCGGGCGAAGTGGCGCTCGCGCTTCGCGCGGGATTCCCGCCGAGCCGCATCTCTTTCACCTGCAGCAACCTTTCCGAAAAGGAACTGCTTGCGGTCGCGAAGAAGGGCGTGCGCATGCACCTTGATTCCCTGAACCAGGTGCGCCGCATCGGCGCGGCGTTTCCGGGCTCTTCGATTTTTGTGCGCATCAACACCGGACTCGGCGCCGGCCACCACAGCCATGTCATCACGGGCGGGCCGGAGAGCAAGTTCGGCATCTATCACACGGACATTCCGGAGCTTCTGCGTATCGTGAGGGAGTACGGGCTCACCGTTGCCGGACTGGAGCAGCACATCGGCTCGAATATCCTCGACGCGCGCGCGTTCGTGCGCGCGATGCGAAATCTCCTTGAGAGCGCGAAACGCTTCCCCGATCTCGAAGCGATTGATTTCGGCGGCGGGCTCGGCATCCCCTACCGGCCGGAAGAGAAGCCGCTTGACGTGCGTGCGCTCGGCGCAAGGGTGAGCGCCGCGTTCGCGAAATTCTGCAAGGCATACGGGCGCGAGCTTGAACTCGCCATCGAACCCGGGCGCTACCTCGTGGCCGAAGCCGGCGCGCTCCTCGCCGAAGTCACGGACCGGAAGGAGACGACCGCGCATTCGTTCGTCGGCGTCGATACCGGTTTCAACCACCTCGTGCGTCCCATGATGTACGGCTCGTACCACCATATCTTCAATCTCACGAATCCGCGCGGAAAGAAGGAGAGCGTCACCGTCGCGGGAAACATCTGCGAATCGGGCGACATCTTCGCGAAGCATCGCGCGCTCCCCGCCCCGCGCATAGGCGACCTCCTCCTTTTCGCGGACGCCGGAGCGTACGGCTACGTCATGGGCTCGGATTACAACCAGCGCCCGCGCCCTCGGGAAATCGTGCTGGACTGACAAGACGGGCGAGCGCGGTGACGGATTAGCGTCCGTGAACCAGCAGATGCAGAGCCCATCGCGCAAGCGCGATGACGCCGATGATAGCGAAGATGACGAGAAGCGCGTTTCCGAGCCAGCCGAAGGGGCTATAGCCGTATCCCATGACGGGATACCAGCCGCTCATCATGCCCCATCCGCCGCGCGCGGGCGGATAGGAACCGAACGCGCCGTTCGGATACGGCGCGGACGGATTGCATCCCGAAAGCCGCTCACCCATCGCTACGTGCATCGCCTCGTCGCCCTGCGCTCCGAGCGACTGCGTCATGTACTGGTCCGCCTGCTCGTGATAGGAACCCATCATCGAACCCATGAAATAGTCGCCGAGCGCGGCGAAGTCGCTCTCGGTAAGCGACGCGCACGTCGTCTGCCCTGATGAGAGCTTCTGCAAGAGCGCGGCGCCGGCGGCGTCACCGCTGTCCGTCGTGCTCGCGGTCGTACTTGCCGCCTCCCCGCCGTAATAGGCACCCATCATGCCTGGACCGTATCCGGAGCCGTTGCCGTACATCATCTGCGCGTGCGCCACCCCGCCCAAGCCGACGAGCGCGAGTACTGAAAAGAGTGTCCCGAGTGCGAATGTCTTCATGCGAAGGAAGTTATGCGGATACGCGTTCTTGACCTAAGACCCCCTGGGGGTATTATGGACCCATGAAACCTGACGTCAAGCGGAAAGTGGTGCGCAGGTTGAAAACCGTCGAGGGACAGGTGCGCGGACTCGAGAAGATGGTCGAGAACGGCGCGTATTGCATCGACGTCATCACGCAGGCGTCCGCGATACGGCAGGCGCTCTCGGCGGTCGAGGACGCGCTTCTCGAAAACCATCTCGCGACGCACGTCGTCGAGCAGATGAGGAGCGGAGCGCAGAAGAAAGCCATCAGCGAAATCCTGGCGGTATACAAGGTCTCTAAGAAGAAATAACCGACACAACATCATGGAAATCTCATACACGGTACGACTCGCCAAGAGTTTCCCCGAAGCGCTCGCCGCGACGAAGGCGGCGCTCGCCAGAGAAGGGTTCGGCGTGCTCGCCGAAATAGACGTGCAAGCCGCCATGAAAGAGAAGATGGGCGCGGACTATGCGCCGTACGTCATCCTCGGCGCATGCAATCCGGGACTTGCTCACCGCGCGCTCTCGGCGCGGAAAGACATCGGCCTCTTCCTGCCCTGCAACGTCATCGTCTATGAGGAAGGCGACCGCGTCGTCATTGAAGCCATACGGCCGACCGCCGCCATGAGCATGCTCGACGATACGGCGCTCGCGTCCGTTGCCGCCGAAGCCGAAGAAAAGCTGCAGCGCGTCATCGCCAGCCTTGCGGCGTAACCTCTTCACGATGAATCACCCCGGGCACGACCACCATACGCTTGGGAAAGCGGGACACGAGCACGGCGGGCACGGCTCTGCGGGTATGTACCTGCGACGCTTTTGGACCGTCACCGCGCTTCTCATAGCCGGACTCTTGGGATGGGCTGCCTTCGCACCTTCCGGAAACCCGGCTCTCGTGACCACGCACGGCCTCCATTGGCACGCGATGCTCACCATCGAAGTCGGCACGACCACGATTCCCGTTCCCGCTGGAATCGGACTCGGCGCGTCCGAGATGCCGATTCACACGCATGACGACACGGGTCGCATCCACATGGAGTTCCCGGGCGTCGTACACGAGAGCGACTTAGAACTGCATCGTGTCTTCGATGAGTGGGGTCACCCCATGGACTCGTTCGGTTCGAACATGATCATGACCATAAATAGTGCGACATCCACGGCATACGGCTCGTACGTCATGCGCGACGGCGACACTATCGTCCTTCGCTATGAATGACCTATTTTCCCGCCTCGACGACCATACCCGCGCGGCCATTCGCCACACGCTCCACTGCCTCCTCGGTTGCTCGATAGGCGAGGTACTCGGCATGTCCGTAACTACGCTGCTCGGATGGGCGGTCGTGGCGAAGGTAGCCTTCTCGATACCGCTCGCGTTCCTGTTCGGGTACCTGCTCACCTCCTCGTCGATGCGACGCAAGGGTATGTCTTGGGCTAGCGCCGCGAAAGCGGCTTTCGCGACGGACACGGTGTCGATCATCTCCATGGAGACCGTTGACAGCGCATTCTTACTTCTCATCCCAGGAGCGATGGGCGCATATCTGGGCAACCCGATCTACTGGTATAAGTTGTTCGCTTCACTCATCGCGGCCTTCATCATCACCGTTCCGGTAAATCGCTACTTCATTGCGCGTAACCCGCATCGCTATCACCAGCATCACTAAACGACGCTGCGACACGCGCCTGAAGCCTTCGCGAAGCGTCGCTTCGCGCTCACGCTCATAATGCAGAATCCCAGCTCTCGGCTGGGATTCTGCTGCTGCGCGAGGGACGGGACTTGAACCCGCAACCTTCGGCGTGACAAGCCGACGCTCTAACCAAATTGAGCTACCCCCGCAGTTCCGGATACAGGGTCCGTATCGCTTTCCGGAAAAGCGTGCGCTTCCGTGGGAGATACGGCTCTGTAGCAGAGGCAGTATCATACATGAAGCGGTAGAGTGCAAGGCTGTCCCGGTGGCTGAATTTCAGTTCAAATCCCCTTGTTTTCGGTTGAATCGTGCCGCCACTAACGCCATTCGTCTTAAGTACTATCCATAATGATTCCAGGAAGTCTCGCGAACCGCTCGTAAACAGCGACATAAGCACCCATCTCTTGCGAGTGCGGTCTGCGTATTGCAGCTTCCTGAAGTACACGCAGCCATCACCATCGAAATAGCCCCGTACGAAATGCGCTAAGTACGCATTGGGTGCGGAGGGAAATGTAAGTATTGTGCTTTTGGCGGGAGCGAAGCCGAGTTTGGTCAGGTCGGTGAACCATTCTTTCGATCCAATTTGGATGCGATATTGCTCTTGCCAGTTACGACTCCGACGTTTCCGAGTCGCTATGCGTTGTCCCGCGCCCGCTACGTGCCGCAAAGTGGCGAGCAAGGATTTGTCCGTTGAAGTAAACTCAATGAAGCAACCTCTATTTTGGTGGCGAATCATCGAACCGTCCGCAGCAAAATAGCCAAGGACGTACGCCATCTCCGGCGTCCACTTCTTGAAGAAATCCTGATTGAGCGTTCGAGCTATCGGCACTATGTACAGTGTAACAGGACATTACTCTACCCAAAAAAGACAATGAGGACGGCGCGCTCCATGTTTTATGGAGCGCGCCGTCCTCGTAGAAAATCGTGTGCTGGGAGGAGGACTTGCACCTCCGACCTTGGGTTTATGAGTCCCATGCTCTAACTACCTGAGCTATCCCAGCGTCACCCGACAATACTATGCGGCGGACGAACCTTCAACGGCGGCGCGTTCCGCGAGGATGCGCTCAGCCGCCTCCACGTCTTCAGGGTACGCGAGCGGCACCCAGAACCCCTGCTCCACCACCATGACCGGATGCTCTTCGGCAAGACGCGCCAGGGGGCTCGTGAGGTAGTATTCGCCGTTCTCATGGCGCTCAAGCTCGTAGCCGAAGATGCGCTCGTCGAGCACCATCGCGCCCGTGGAGACGAGGTTCGAACGCGGTTCGGCGGGCTTCTCCTCTATGCCGATGAGACGGCCGTCTTCGCTCACCTCGATGACGCCGAAACGTTTCGGGTCCTCGTGCCTCGTCGCGAGGATGGCGAGCGGATGGCGCAGCGCCTCCGCGAGGTCTTCCGGCCCATGCAGGTCGTCCGCGAACATGAACAGGAACCGTCCGCGGATATGGGGACGCGCAAGATGGAGCGCATGGCCGGTGCCGAGCGGCTCCGTCTGCTCCACGTACGTGATGCGGCGGCCGCCGTACTCGTTCCCGAAATATTCGCGTATCGCTTCCCGCTTGTAGCCGATGACGAGGATTACCTCGTCTATCTCCGGCGGCAGCGCGTCGATGATGTGCGCGAGGAGCGGCTTCCCCGCAACCTCCACCATCGGCTTCGGGCGCGTGAGGGTCAGGGGGCGCATGCGTTTCCCTTCGCCCGCGGCAAGGATGACTGCTTGCATTACGCACCAGCATACCGTGCACCGCGTTCATTTGGAATACCGCATGTCCGGAAACCCGCTTCGCCGGCGCGCGGTATACTCCGCCTATGGAAGGCGCGGACACCCGGACGGACGAAGAGCTTGCGGCACTGGTCCAGGGAAATAATCAGGACGCATTCGGGGTACTCATGGATAGGTACCAGCCGAAGCTCATGCGCTACGGCAGGCGGTTCCTTGGAACCGAGGATTCCATCGAGGACGTCGTGCAGGAGGTGTTCATCAAGGCGTACCGGAACATCATGGATTTCGACACGACCCGCCGGTGGTCGCCCTGGATATACCGCATCGCGCACAACGCGTTCGTGAACGCGCTCCGGAAGAAGGACCGCGATCCGCTCGTCTTCCTCGACCTCGACGCCATCGTGGCGCACAGCGCCGACGATACGGAATCGGCGGCGGAGCGCGAAGAGATGCGGCGCGTCGTCGAACGCGGCATCGGCAAGCTCTCTCCCGCATACCGCGAAATCATCGCGCTCTACTATCTGGAGGAACTCGAGTATCGGGAGATAGCGGACGTGCTGCATGTCCCGACCGGTACGGTCGGCGTCCGCTTGAAACGCGCGCGCGAGGCGCTCAAGAAGCACCTCGAAGCCGACCCCGCGCATGATTCGCACCTCACCCCATGAACAACCCCGAAGACATCAAGAAGAACGTGCTCGAACGGATACGAAGCGGCCAGGTCGCGATGCATTCGCGCGCGTATTTCGCCGTGCGCGTCGCGGGCGCCATCGCGCTCATCGCGCTCGCGCTCGCGCTCATCGCGCTCATCGCATCCTTCGGGTTCTGGAGCGTGCATGAAAGCGGCGAATGGCTCCTGCTCGGCTTCGGCGGACGGGGCGTCTCGACGTTCCTCGGCTTCATCCCCTGGACCGGACTCATCCTGGTCGCCGTCTTCGTCGCGCTCATCGGCCTTCAGCTGCGCCGCTTCCGCCTCGGCTACCGCTCGCCGCTCCTTTTCGCGTTCGCAGCCATACTGGCCGCTTCGTTCGCCCTCGGCTTCATCGTCTCGCTCACGCCGCTCCATCCGCTCCTCCAGGAACGCGCGGACCGCGGCGAACTCCCGTTCGTCGGAGAGCTCTACGAGGCGCTGCGCGCGCCGCAGGAAGACCGCGGCGTATTCCGCGGCACCGTTACCGCCATCGGCACGGACGGATTCTCCCTCGCCTGTAACGACCGCGACACCGACGCCGATGAACGGACGTACACCGTCACTCCTCCGTCCGGATTCGACGCCGCTTCCCTTCACGTCGGCGAGCGGCTCTACGTAGCGGGCGATGCGGCGAGCGGCACGGTACGCGCCTACGGTATCCACCCGCTCTAAGGCGCGGGTGAAAGAAAGCGCCCCTAGGCGTGTACTATCTGATACATACCCGAACATGAAGAAAGCCATCCTTTCCGCTATCGTCTTATTCTTTTCCGTCGTCTACGCGTTCTCGCAGAACGCGGGGAACGCCGCGCCCGTGTCCGTCGCGGTCACTTCTTCGCCGGCGGCTCCCGTAACCTCCGGCACGAGTCCCGCGCCAGCGCCCGCGAACACGGCGAGCGCGAGCACGCCGCCTCCTTCCACGAAGCCGGCACCCGCGCCAGCGCCCGCTCCGGCTCCCGTTCCCGCGCCGAAGCCGAAGGGTCTCTATGCGGACGGCACCTACACCGGGAGCGTCGCGGACGCGTACTACGGATACGTCCAGGTCGAGGTGAACGTCTCGGGCGGCAAGATTTCGAACGTCACGTTCCTCCAGTACCCGAGTGACCGCAGCACGTCCCGCTACATCAACAGCCAGGCGATGCCGTATCTCACGCAGGAAGCGCTCGCCGCGCAGAGCGCGAACGTGAACATCGTTTCGGGCGCCACCGACACGAGCATGGCGTTCCAGCAGTCTCTTGCCGATGCGCTCGCGAAAGCGAAGAACGCCTGACGCATGCGGGACACGAGGCTTAGCATGGGCATGCCCGTAACGGTGGAAGTCGCGGACGAGTCCGCGACCGCCGAGACGCTCGAAGACGTATTCTCTTTCTTCGAAAGCGTCGACGAGCGCATGAGCACGTATAAGCCGGACAGCGAGATTTCACGCATCAACCGCGGCGAGCTTTCGCCAGGCGAATACTCGCAGGACATGCGCGACATCTTCGCGCTCGCGGAGAAGACGAAGCGGGAGACGGACGGCTATTTCGACATACGGACGCCCGCCGGCACGCTCGACCCTTCCGGCATCGTGAAAGGATGGGCGATACGAGAAGCGGCGTCGCGGCTTAAGGCCGCGGGGCACGAGAATTTCTTCGTCGATGCGGGCGGGGATGTCGCGTCGCAGGGCGTGAACCGAGCGGGCGAACCGTGGAGCGTGGGAATCCGGAATCCGTTTTCGCGCGACGAGATAGTAAAGGTCATCTACCCGCGCGGGCAGGGCGTCGCCACGTCCGGAAACTATATCCGCGGGAACCACATCTACGACCCGCACGCGCCCGGGAAAGCGCCGGACGAACTCGTGAGCCTCACCGTCGTCGGACCGGACGTGCTCGAAGCCGACCGCTTCGCGACCGCCGCATTCGCGATGGGCAAGAAGGGACTCGCGTTCATCGCCAACCTTTCAGGATTCGAAGGATACGGCATCACGCCCGACAAGGTCGCGACCATGACGGACGGATGGAACGCGCTTGCCATACCATGAGTACGAGGGAACCCGAAGACCTGATGGGCAGGAAGACTAAGACTCGGGCAAGCGCCCCGGAGCGGTCTTCCTGCCCATCAGGTCTTCGGGTCCAACGAGAGTCCCTATGAAATACGTCGACAACTTCCTGAACGGCATCACGATGTACCGGCTCGTGCTCTACCACCTCATCGCGCTCTTGGCGCTCGCGGCCCTGTTCGGCGCCGTCGGCTGGCTTCCCTACGCGCCGCTTTCGCTCGCCTATTCCACGGCGGTCGTCCTCGCCGCCTCGTGGCTTTCGAACCGCGTGTTCGCGTGGACGTTCGACGCCATCGCGAACGTCGAATCCGTATACATCACGGCGCTTATCCTCGTACTCATCATCACGCCCGTCGCGCCCGGGAACCTCGCCGGCACCGGGTTCCTCATATTCGCGTCGGTGTGGGCGATGGCGTCGAAGTTCATCTTCGCGGTCGGGAAGCGCCACGTCTTCAATCCGGCCGCGTTCGGTGTTGCGCTCTCCGCGCTCCTCATCAGCCAGTCCGCCACGTGGTGGGTCGGCGGCAACCTCATACTCCTCCCGTTCGTCCTCGTCGGCGGATTCCTCATCACGCGCAAGGTGCAGCGCTTCGACCTCGTGCTCGCGTTCTTCGCGGTCACGTTCGTCTCGCTCCTCGCCACGTCCGGCAATCCCCTGACGGGCGTCATGACGCTCTTCCTCCACACGCCGTTCATCTTCTTCGCGTCCGTCATGCTCACGGAGCCGCTCACGACGCCGCCGAACCGATGGCTGCGCATGGGATACGGCGCGCTCGTCGGCCTCCTGTTCTCGCCGAATTTCAGCCTTTTCGGGTTCTTCTTCACGCCGGAGCTCGCGCTTATCGCCGGCAACGTCTTCTCATGGGCGGCGAGCCCGAAAGGCCGCTTCATGCTCGCGCTCAAGGAGGTGCGGGAGACGGGGAGCGGCGTGTACGACTTCGTCTTCGAGAGCGACCGCGCGTTCGCGTTCTCGCCGGGACAGTATCTCGAGTGGACGCTCGCCCACGCGTCGCCGGACGGCCGCGGGAATCGCCGCTATTTCACCATCGCTTCCTCCCCCACCGAAGGCGACGTGCATCTCGGCGTGAAGTTCTACAAGAAGGCGAGCAGCTTCAAGCGCGCGCTCGCGGCCATGAAGATAGGCGACAAGATTTCCGTGTCGCACCTCGCGGGTGAATTCACGCTGCCCCGCGACCCGAAGAAGAAGCTCGCCTTCATCGCGGGCGGCATCGGCGTGACGCCGTTCCGGAGCATGATCCAGTATCTCGTCGACAAGAAGGAGCCGCGCTCCGTCGTGATGCTTTACGCGAACCGCAAGGCCGAAGACGTCTCCTATGAAGACGTGTTCGAGAAGGCGCAGAACGAACTCGGCATCCGCACCGTCTATGCGCTTTCGGACGAAAAAGGCCCGATACCGGGCGCGCATGCGGGCAGCGTGGACGCGGAACTTATCCGCAAGAAGATTCCGGATTACGCCGAACGCATCTTCTACATTTCCGGCCCGCACGGCATGGTGAGCGCGTTCACCGACACGCTCGCGGGCATGGGCGTTCCCCGCCGCCACATCAGGTCTGACTTCTTCCCCGGCTTCGCATGAGCGAAGGGCCGCGTCCCTTTCGAGCGGGATGCGGATGATCCGACGCCGTACCCGTAGCCGCGCCTAGTGCGCCGTCAGCTGCGCGATGCGCGTAAGCGCCTGCGTGAGTTCCGATTGCAGGAGCTGCACTTCCGCCTGAAGCTGGCTCAAGGTCATGCTCGCGATGGGCGTGCCGACCGCGTTCGCGCTTCCGGAGGAAACGGCATTCGCGCCGGCCGCTATCGTATTGAGCGCCGCGCGGGTCGCGGGACCCACCACGCCGAGCTGCGTGATGCCTTTCGCTTTCTGGAACGCGAGGACGGCGTTTTCCGTCAGGGTCCCGTAGTAGCCCGTCGGCGCGACGGTGAGATAGCCTTCCGCGGCGAGCATCTTCTGGAGTTCCGTGACTTCCGCATCCTGTTTGCCGGGCGAAAGGTATTCGGTGAACGTGTAGCCGCCGCTTGCCGCGGACGGCGGTTCGGGAGGCGTGACGCTCGCTGCGGCAACCGTCACGGGAATCGTCGCGCAGACGGAGCCGCTTGCGCAGACGGTGACGCTCGTGTTCCCCGCGGCAAGGCCGGTGAGATAGAGGTTCGCGCCGGAAACGGAAGCCGATGCGACATTCGAAGCGGTGTTCCCCGAAAGATAGTAGGAACCGTTCCCGTAGAGCGCTACCGCGGCGTTCCCGCCGACGGAAAGCGAAACGCTCGACCGGCTCGTCGAGAGCGCCGCGGACGTGCCGCCCCCGCTCACGGTGATGTCGAGCGGCACGCATCCGCCGCCCGAAGAGCACACGTTGACCGATGAGGTGCCCGCGGCGACGCCGTAGACCGTGAGCGAACCTCCCGAAAGCGTCTCCTGCGAGACGGAACTCGTGCCGCCCATGACCGTATACGGCTGTTCGCCGCCGGAGACGGTGAGCACGCTGTTCTGTCCGGCAAGGAGCGAGAGCGTGGTCTGGCCGAGCGTTATGTTTCCGCCGGTCGCGACGTACTGTACGGTCACCGAAAGGTTCGCGCACGTGCCCGTCGACGCGCACACGGCCACGGACGACGTGCCCGCCGCAAGGCCGGTGAGCGTAAGCGAGGTGCCGGAGAGGTTCGCCTGCACGATGCTCGGATTCGAATTGGAGGAAACGTAGAACTGCACGCCCGAAGGGCCGTAGATGGCGACGGTCGCGCTTTCGTTCGTGGAGACCACCGGCGCGCTGTTGCTGAACGTGATGGCGACCGAGCTCGCGCTGCCCGCGCTCGCCACGACGACGCCGCAAGCGGCCATGTCGGTCGAGCAGAGGGTTATCGAGGAGGAGCCGGTAGAAGCGCCAGTCGAAAGCGTGAGCACGGAACCGGAGAGGCTCGCCTGGATGGTGCTCGCGTTCGAGTTGCGCAGTATCTGATACGCTCCGTTTCCGCCGCTTACGGTGAGCGGCAGGTTCTGGCCGCTCACTACCGTCACGTTGTTCTGGCTGAATGAGAGCTGCCCTGCGCCGGCCTGCTCCACCGTAACGTACACGCTCGGGCAGTTCGCGGTGTTCCCCACCTGGCAGAGGGTAATCGTCGTCGAACCGGAACTTACGCCCGCGATGGTCGCCTGCGAGCCGCTGATGCTCACGTTCGCGATGGAGGGATTCGAGTTATTGGAAACGTAGAGCGCCGCGGAGCCGATGGTGTTCGCGGTGACGGTCGAAGAGGAACCGACGGAGAGCACGACCGCGTCCTGGCTCAACGTGAGCGCGTTTGCCGAGGTCACCGTCGGCCACGAGACGGTCTGCGACTTCGGCCCGCCCGTGCCGCCGACGATGGCCGTGACCGCCGTTCCCGAAACGAGCCCGTAGCTCGCGCTCGATAGGACGGAAGAGTAATTGCCGTTCGCGTCGGTGGAACCGAGGACGACGATGGTCGGGCCGGAGCCGCTTTCGGTATACGAGAGGAGCACGCTCGAGTTCGGGTCTCCATAGACGTTCACCTGGACGTTGTCGCCGCTTCCCGTCGCCGAAAGCGACAGGCTCGGCGGGACGGCTGCAAACGCGAAGGATGCGAAGCCGAAAACGATGCTGACGAGTAAGGCGGCTCGCACGGGAAACGATACGGTACGAATCATACGCACAGTATAGTACGCGCGAGACGGGCGGTTCCTTCTTGTCCGGACGTTCCGGCCGCGCGCTCGCCGCGTTTTCCGGCGAAACCCGGTTTCCCGGCAGCGCGCGGCGGGAATTGACACGCCGCGCAGGGCGCGTACGCTCTCGTACGGACGCATCGCGTCGCGAGACGCTCACGGAAACGGAGGCGGACATGCCCGTATGGCTTAAGAGAATCTGTCCCGCCGTGTCAGCGGGCGAGCATCTGTACCGGCTCGAATACTATGCCGATTGCACGTACCAGAGCTTCACGGAAGCGGTCGGAAAGAATCCGGCGCTTAGGGACACCACGGAAGTATTCATGACGCCGTGGAGCATCGAGCGCATGAAGCCGGTCATCGGTACGCGGCCGGATGCCATCTCGGTGAGCGTCATCGTCGGCCTGGTCACGCCGCGCGGCATGCGCCGGCCGCTGCGTATCGCGCAGGCGGTATGCGGCGAGAAGCGCTTCTGGCTGACGAACGCGTACGGCTGGGAGTCGGAATTCGACGACGCGCATTTTCACGGCCGCATCGCGCGTATGGCTAAGCGCATCGCCGGCATGCAGCTCGGGCTCATCGCGCTCTATGCCGCACATCTCTCGTAACAAGGCGCTCGCGGAAGCTCTCGCTTCCCGCGAGCGCTTTCCGTATCCGCTCCTGTGCGGAAGCGGGATGACCTGATACGGGAACGGCGCCGCATATGCGGCGCCGTTCCCGTATCTTCATTTCCGTCCGGACGTGCCGTCCGCGATATGAATCAGTTGTCCCCTCCCTGCTGTCCGCCTGCAGTCGTACTGTCAGCGGATGAAGTGGCCGTTCCCGAGTGGTCGCCCCCGCCGGACGATTGTTCCGCGGAATCGCCGCTCCCGGCGGTCGCACCGGAATTCTCGGAAAGGTCGCCGAGCTCCTTCTCCGAAAGGCCGTCGGTGCTCGTCGCGTCCGCAGACTTGAGAAGCTCATTCAGCTTCCCGAGCGTCTGCGGCCCTACGACGCCGACAGGGTCGATGCCGAAATGTTTCTGGAATTCGGAAACCGCCTTTTCGGTGAGCGGACCGAAATATCCCGTCACGTTATTTTTGGAGAAAAGGTTCGGATCGGTCGCGAGCACCTGCTGGAGACTCTTCACCTCCGTGCCGGTCATGCCCTGACTCAGCTGCTGATTGAGCTGGAGCGCCTGCTGCACCGTCCCCTCGACGGCGGTGAGCTGAGCGGTGAGCGCCTGCACCTGCGCCATAAGCTGCTGTATCTGCGCTTCGAGCGCCGCTACGACGCCGCCCGCCGTCGCGGTGACGGATGCGGTCGTAGAGGCGGTCGCGGTCGAAGTCGCCGTATCGGCCATCGCGGCCGGCGCGGCACCGAGCGCAAGCGCGAGCGAAAGCACGGAACCGGTTATCAATTTTCTCATGCGTACCATGCGGATGATTAGTAGGATTCCAGTGTAGCATCGCCGTGCGCAAGGAGCCGCCCGGCTGGCTGCGCGAGGACGCGGGGCCGTTTTCAAGAGTGCTCGCGGGGTCAGAAGCCGAGCTTCTCCTCGACGAGGATGACGTGCACCTTCCGTCCCATCATCGGAAGCTCGTCCGCCATGATGAGAATCTTCGCGAGCAGGCTGCCCGGATATCCCACGCTCTTCATGCGCGCGTCCTCGAGCGGGAAGACGTACTCCCGGAGGCGCGCGAACGCGTCCGCAAGCGTCGGCACTATCTTCTGCGCGCCGACGACCAGCACCAGGTTCGGCGAGGTGAAGGCGAGGTGCGGCAGCTGGCTGCCGGACGCGGACGCCACGAGCATCTCGCCGGTCTGCGCGAGCGCATGCACGCTGCCGAGGTAGAAGTCGGACGAGAGGGACGCCGCGCGGAGCGCGGCCTGCTTCGCCGGGTCCTGCTGCGCGAGCACGGCCTCGTGCAGGTTGTTCCATCCGTGCTTCCCTTCCTTGAGGTACCCGATGAATCCTATCTCCTCGAGCGTGCGCGAAGACCCGTTCATGACGGACGCGCCCGCAGGAATGAGTTCCTTCGCTTTCGCGAGAGCCTCTGCGGCGTCTTTTACGACGATGACATCGACGCCGCGCTTTTGAAGCGCCGCGGCGGTCTCGGTAATCGTATCGGCGGAAGCGAGGGTGTCGTAGGTCATGGTGATGAGGTGATTCGTAGGAGCCAAGGGTAGCACGGGATACTTTACCTTGTAAAGTATCCCGTGCTCTGTTATCCTGGGAACATCACGGCATGAAGGAATTCAAGACATCCTGCCCTGTCACCAAGGTCGCGCAGCTCCTCTCGGACACGTGGACCATGCTCGTCGCCGAAGAGCTGCTCGAGGGTAAGAAGCGTTTCTGCGAACTCGAACGGGCGCTGCCGGACATCTCCACCCGGACGCTTACGCTCAAGCTGCGGAAACTGGAGCAGGAAGGCCTGGCGAGGAAGCGCGAGGACGGCTTCTACGAGGCGACCAAGAAGGGCCGCGGGCTTCGCATCATCGAGCGCGCCATGCGGCGCTACGGCGAGACGTACCTGTAGGCCAATCCCCGCGGCCGCGGGATACGGGCGGCCGGACGGCACGGCTATGCGGTACTATGGGGACATGGCGGACATCATCAGGAACAGCGGCGCGCTCGCCGTCACGCGCCCGCGCGAGGATGCGCTCGCCATCGCCGAGGCCGCGTACGCCGCGGTAAACACGCACGGCGCCGTGCTCGCCAAGATGCGCATCGAAGGCGGCGAACTGGTCGCGGGCGAACTGCGCCGGCCGATAAGCGGCCGGCGCATCTTCTTCGTCGGCATCGGCAAGTGCGCGGTCGCGGGCGCGTGCGCCGTCGAGACGCTGCTTGGCGAACGGCTTACGGCGGGAATCGCGTTCGACGTGTCCGACATCGAAGCGCGCGGGCTCACGAAGACGGAGGTGCTCATCGGGACGCATCCGGAACCGTCGGAGACGAACGTGCGCGCGAGCGGACGCATCGTCGCCTTCCTCTCCGAGTGCCGCGAGGACGACCTCGTCCTCATGCTCATCTCGGGCGGCGGCTCCACCCTGCTCTGCCTTCCGGACGCGGCCATGACCTGTGCGGACGAACGGACGCTCTTTGACGAGCTCACGGACAAGGGCGCGACCATCGAGGAACTCAATACCGTGCGCAAGCACATCTCGAAGGCGCGCGGCGGCGGCCTTGCCGCCGCCGCGTATCCGGCGGAGGTCGTCTCGCTCATCGTCTCCGACGTGCCGGGGAACGATATCGAGTTCATCGCCTCGGGTCCCACGGCATGCGACACCTCGACCGTCGACGAAGCGAAGGCGGTGCTCGCGCGCTACGGCATCGCCGCGCCCCCCGACACGGCGTTCATCGAGACGCCGAAGGACCCGAAGTACTTCGCGCGCGTCTCGAACGTGCTCTTCCTCGGGAACGGCGACGCGCTCGCCGCGATGCGCGCGGAAGCGGCACGGCGCGGCTACCGCGCGGATGTCGCGGGCGACCGCATCGCGGGCGAAGCGCGCGACGTAGGCGAACGCATCGCGGAAGCGCTTCATGCGGCAGAGGCGAAGACCGCGCTTCTCTACGCCGGCGAGAGCACCGTGAAGATTGCCGGCGCCGCGGGCAAGGGCGGCCGCAACCAGGAACTCGCGCTTGGCGCCCTCGCGAACGTCCGCGAGGATGAGCTGGTGCTCCCGTTCGCGTCCGACGGACGCGACAACACGGACCATGCGGGCGCCATCGCGGATGTGGCGACGCTCGCGCACGCGAAGGAACGGAACCTCTCCATAGCCGACTCCCTTTCGGCGCATGAGAGTTATACTTTCTTCAGTGAGACGGGCGATTTTCTCGAAACCGGCTATACCGGTTCGAACGTTTCCGACCTCATCATCGCGCTTAAGAGCTAAGAGATCTTTCATGGAATCGAAATTCATCCTTTGGTTTGACGAAATCAGCATGGACAACGTGCCGCAGGTTGGCGGCAAGAACGCGTCCCTCGGAGAACTCATCCGCGCCGTGGAGCCGAAAGGCGTGCGCATCCCCCACGGCTTCGCCGTCACGGCAGCCGCGTATTTCCACTATCTCGAAGAGACCGGCCTCGACGTTTTCATAGAACGGACGCTCAAGGGGCTCGACACCAAGGACCTCAAGGAGCTCTCCCGCTCGGGAAAGCTCATCCGCGAGAAGATGCGCGCGACGCCGCTGCCGAAGGACCTCGAAAAGAAGATAACCGACGCGTACGCGCGCATGGAAAAGCTGTACGGGAAGGACACGGATGTCGCGGTGCGCTCCTCCGCGACCGCGGAAGACCTTCCGGGCGCTTCTTTCGCGGGCGAACAGGAGACGTACCTCAACATCCGCGGCGGCAGAGACGTCGTGCGCGCCGCCGTGTGGACCATGGCTTCGCTCTTCACGGACCGCGCCATCTCGTATCGCGCGGACCGGGGCTTCGACCACATGAAAGTCGCGCTCTCCGTCGGGGTGCAGAAGATGGTGCGTTCGGATAAGGGCGCGTCCGGCGTCATGTTCACCGTCGACACCGAAAACGGCTTCAAGGATGTCGTCGTGGTGAACGCCACGTACGGCCTCGGCGAGATGATCGTGCAGGGACACGTCACGCCGGACGAGTACCTGGTCTCGAAGTCGAGGATCGGGAAGGTGAAGTCCCCCATCATCTGGAAGAAAATAGGCACGAACAGGAAGAAGATGATATACGCGACGGGACGCGATGCGGTCGAACAGACCAAGGTGGTCCCGACGCCTGAAGCGGACACGAGGCGATTCGTGCTTTCGGACGAAGAGATAGTCACGATGGCGTCCTGGGGCAAGACGGTGGAAGAGCACTATTCGGAATGCGCGAAGAAGTGGACGCCGATGGACATGGAATGGGCCAAGGACGGCATCTCGGGAGAGCTCTTCCTCGTGCAGGCGCGGCCGGAGACGGTACAGGCCGGACGCGACTTCTCGAAGATAGTGGAGTACGCGGTAAAGGGCGCGGGGCGCGAACTCGTGCGCGGCATCTCGGTGGGCTCCAAGGTGGCGACGGGCAAGGCGCACATCATCCTCTCGCCCAAGCAGATAAAGGAGTTCAAGAAAGGCGAGGTGCTCGTCACCACGATGACGGACCCGGACTGGGAACCCATCATGAAGATGGCTTCGGCCATCGTCACCGACAAGGGCGGACGCACCTCCCATGCGGCCATCGTCTCGCGCGAGCTCGGGCTTCCGGCGATAGTCGGCTCGGGTAACGCCACGAAAGCGCTCAAGTCCGGCATGGAAATCACCGTGGATACGACGGGAAGCGCGGGCATCGTGACGCAGGGGCATCCGAAGAAGATAGAGCGGTACGAGCACGACATCGGGAAGCTTCCCGAGACGAAGACGCACATCATGGTGAATATCGCGTCGCCGGACATCGCGTTCGAGGATTCGTTCTTGCCCGTTGCGGGCGTAGGGCTCGCGCGCGAAGAGTTCATCATCGCTTCCGGAATCGGCGTGCATCCGCTCGCGCTCCTCAACCTGAAGAAGCAGCCGGCGAAGGTGAAAGCCGCCATCGCGGAGAAGATGGCCGGCTGGACGGACCCGATAGCGTTCTACGTCGACAACCTCGCGTACGGCATCGGGAAGATAGGCGCGGCGTTCTCGCCGCGCCCCGTCATCGTGCGCTTCTCCGACTTCAAGACGAACGAATACTCCACCCTGCTCGGCGGCGAAGCGTACGAGCCTTCCGAAGAGAATCCGATGCTCGGCTGGCGCGGAGCGAGCCGCTACTACGATCCGAAATTCAAGGGCGCGTTCGAGCTCGAGTGCCGCGCCATCGCGCGCGTGCGGGACGAGATGGGGCTTGCGAACGTCATCCCGATGATTCCCTTCTGCCGCACGACCAAGGAAGCGGACGCGGTGCTCGCCATCATGGCCGAGAACGGACTGGTCGCGAAATCGCTCGCGAAGGACGGCCAGAAGACGACGCCGGTGTACGTGATGTGCGAGATTCCCTCGAACGTGCTCCTGGCCGAAGAGTTCCTCGACCGTTTCGACGGCATGAGTATCGGCTCTAACGACCTCACGCAGCTCACGCTCGGGCTCGACCGCGACTCGGGCATCGTGAGCCACATTTCGAACGAGAACGACGAGGCGGTCCGCGCGCTCATATCGAAAGTCGTCCGCACGTGCAAGGCCCGCGGGAAATACCTCGGCATCTGCGGCCAAGGCCCCTCCGACCTCCCCGATTTCGCGGAATTCCTCGTCGAGGAAGGCATCGAAAGCATGTCCCTCAACCCCGACTCCGTCCTGAAGACCATCGAGCACGTCGCCGAAATCGAGGAGAAACTGGGTCGATAGATATAGACGCAATCTAATGAAAGAGTACAAAAAAGAATCCTGGATTGATCCGCGCATAGAGGTGCGAGACTCCGGTAAAGGGCGCGGCATGTTTGCGACGGCTCCCATAGGGAAAGGAGAGACGGTAAGCGTATGGGGCGGTACTGTGTTTACTGAAGAAGAAAAAGCAGCGGGGCTCATTAAGAAGTACACGGCGTCAAGACTCGATGCGCATCACTGGCTCGGGAGCAAACTAGACGAGCCGTACTCTGATGATATTTACCTTAATCATTCCTGCGACCCAAACACATGGCTCACAGATGAAGTCACTCTTGTTGCTCGTCGAGACATCGCTCCGGGCGAAGAAATAACTGCCGACTATGCGACGTGGTCGATAGACGAGAATTGGGTAATGGACGAGCCTTGCCGGTGTGGTTCTCCTCTTTGCCGGCACACCATTACCGGCAACGACTGGAAACTCAAAGAAGTGCAGGATAGATACCAAGGGCACTTTGTTCCGTATATTAACGAATTGATAGAACAAGGAAGTCTATGAAAATCGAACGGGCAGAGGCGAGGAGCATACCGGACACGCGCGGGCACTAAACACCCGCGCGCTCTACCCCCCCACGCTCAACCTTCGCTGTTGCCGACACTTAGTGTCGGCAACACACCCCGCGCTCCATCCCCTTTAGCTGATTCCGCGCTGTTGCCACTTGCCGACACTTAGTGTCGGCACACGCGTGCTAGGATGCTTGTATATGGCGTATCGCGAAACCGGTCTGGATACGTATGTGCACGTCTGCAATCGCGGCACGAAGAAGATGCCGATTTACCGCAACGAACGAGATTTTGAGCGATTGCGCGCGCTCCTCTTCTATCTTAACCATGACCAGCCGCTGCCGAACCACTGGACGCGCGACGTTGAGGACATGAACGCTCTTGCGTGGCCTTCGTCATGGCCCGAGCGGGCACCAATCGTTTCCGTTCTCGCCCACACGTTCATGCCCAATCACATTCATCTGTTCCTGAAAGAGACTACGGAAGGCGGTATCGCACGGTTCATGCACCGCATCTCGATGGCGTATTCGAAGTTCATCAATAAGAAATACGACGAGAGCGGGAGCCTCTTCGAGGGGACCTACAAATCTCGTCTCATCACCGACGAAGCCGACTTCAAGAATCTTGCCGTATACATCATGGTCAAGAATCCGTTCGAGCTGTACCCGGGCGGGCTCGCTCGTGCTTGCCAAGAGTTCGATACGGCATACGCAGAAGCGCTCCGCAACCCGTTTACCAGCTTGCGGCATTACGATAACCCCAAAGACGTGTCGCCGATCTTGGACAGGGAACTCCTTGGAGAACTATTCGACGAGCAAGAGCATTTCAAAGAATTCGCCCGCGAAACGCTGCTCCGCAGACTCGAAGCCCTTGAAGACTACGACCTATGATGCCTGGTCTGGTTGATTTGCCGACACTTAGTGTCGGCAATGAGTTGAGGTTGCTGTAAGTGATCGTTTTGTAGAGTATATAATCGGAAATATATGAAAATCGAACGTGTTGAGGCGAGGGCAATTCCCGACACGCGGGGGAAGCCGACGGTGGAGGTGACGCTCCACGCCTTGTGCATACCAGGTATGCACAAGGAGGCGACGGCAAGCGAAGTGGGTGGACACCCGGTGTCCACCCACGCGAGCGTGCCGAGCGGGAAGAGTACGGGGAGTCATGAAGCGTGCGAACTGCGCGACGCGGATGGCGGCGTCGAGACGGCGGTGGCGAACGTGGAGGGCGAGATAGCGCGCGCGCTTTGCGCGCGCAAGTGGAATTCGCCTGACGAAATCGACGGTGCACTCATTGCACTCGACGGGACGCCGAATAAATCGCGCCTCGGGGCGAACGCGATTCTTGCGGTCTCCATCGCCGCGCAGCGCTTGTTCGCGCAAGAAGCAAACGTGCCGCTCTGGAAGGCGATTGCCGAGCGCGCGGGAACGACGCCCGGTGCGCCGCGGCTCTACGTGAACGTGATGAACGGCGGCGTGCATGCGGATTTCCGCCTCCCCTTCCAGGAATACATCCTCGTGTGCGAAGGCAGGACGAGCGCTGCGTTCGCCGCCGCTCGCGCGGCGTTCGACGCGCTCGGCGCCACGCTCGGGAACGTGCCGATGGGCGAGGAGGGCGGCTATTCGCCGACGTTCGAGACGCTTCAGGAGCCCTTCGAGCTTCTTGCCGCGCTCGTTGCCGAGCACGCGGGTACGTCCATCGCCATCGACGCTGCGGCGAACGAGCTGCTAAGCGAAGGGGCCTACCGGCTTCTTGCAGAAACGTACGCGCCGGACGCGCTTATGAGGCTCTACGAAGACCTTGCGAGCCGCTTCCCTTTCCACAGCATCGAAGACCCGTTCTCCGAAGACGCGGGTGCGGACTTCGCGAGACTCACCGCGGCGCTTCGCGGCACATGCCTCGTCGTCGGCGATGACTTCACCGTGACGAATCCCGCGCGCATCGCGCATGCGGCGCGCGAGGAGGCGATAAGCGCGGTGCTCATAAAGCCGAACCAGATAGGCTCCGTGAAAGAAGCCATCGAAGCGGTCGAGGCTACGCACGCGGCCGGCTGGGCGGCCATCTGCTCGCACCGTTCGGGCGAAACCGACGACACCTTCATCGCCGACTTCGCCTATGGCGTCGGCGCAGAGGGCATCAAAGCGGGCGGCTTGGGACAGAAACAGCGACTCGAAAAGTATGAGCGTCTCTTGGAAATTGAAAAGGAAGCGGAAGCGGTATAATCAAGCGACATGAAAATCCATTATTTTTCGGGCGAAGAGTGGGAGGAGGCGTACGTGCGCGGGAAGATGCCGGGCGATGAGCTTGTTTTCCATAAGGGTTCGGTCGAGGCAAATCCGGACGTGAAAGACGATGCGGCAGATGCTCTGTGCATCTTTATCGATTCGAAAATCGGCGCGAGCGAGCTTGAACGCTTCCCTGCTCTGAAGCTCATCGCGACGCGCTCGACCGGCTTTGACCACATCGACCTAGCCGCGTGCGCCGCACGCGGCGTCGCGGTCGCCTCCGTCCCGAGCTACGGCGAGAACACGGTCGCGGAGTTCGCCTTCGCGCTCATCCTCGCCTTGTCGCGCCGCATCATCGAGGCGAACGACTCCGTGCGCGATTCAGGCACCTTCAAACAGGAGGGGCTCCGCGGTTTCGACCTCGCGGGGAAGACTCTCGGCATCGTGGGCGGCGGGCACATCGGAGAGCACGCCATCCGCATGGGAGGCGGCTTCGGTATGACGGTGGTGTGCTTCGACGTGCACCAGGATGCCGAGCTTGCGGCGAAGCTCGGTTTCAGCTACGTCTCGCTCGACGAACTCTTCGCGCGTTCCGACGTGATTTCCCTTCACGTGCCCTACAACCCGCACACGCATCACCTCATAAACCGCGACGCATTCGCGAAGATGAAGAAGGGCGCGTACCTCGTGAATACGGCGCGCGGGGCGGTGGTGGAGACCGAGGCGTTGGTGGAAGCGCTCAAGAACGGCACTCTCGCCGGCGCCGGACTCGACGTGCTCGAGGAGGAAGGCGACATAAACGACGAATCCATGCTCCTCGCCGCGCCGCACCCGAACGACGAAGCCATCCGTACGGCGCTCGCGAACAACTATCTCATCGACCACCCGCGCGTCATCGTCACGCCGCACGTGGCGTTCGACACGCTCGAAGCGGTCACGCGCATCATCGATACCACCATCGGGAACATCGAGGCGTTTTCGGCGGGCGCGCCCGCGAATATCGTGCACGCATAAGCGCGCGGACGGTATACTGTCGGTATGAATCCCGGGGACGAAAAGGAACTCCTGCGGAAGGAAGCGCTCGCCTTCCTCAAGGCGCACACGACCGGAACCTTCTCCACCGTCGCGCCGGACGGCACGCCGAGAGCGCGCACCGTGTATTTCGCGAGCGACAAGACGTTCGCCATCTATTTCGTGACGCTCGCGAACACGCGCAAATGGGAAGACGTGCAGGCGCATGCGCGCGGTTCGTTCGTCGTCTCCGAAGAGAAGGTGCCGCGCACCCTGCAGATAGAGGGCACCATCACGAACCTCACGAAGACCGCGCTCATCGACCCGGCGCTCGTCGAGCTCACCATCGTCCTGCTTTCGAATACGAACTACTTCGCGCCGATAACGCGCTTCAGCCCCGGCGACATGGTGTTCCTCAAGCTCACGCCGACGTGGGTCCGCTGGGGCGACTTCTCCGAAGGCCGCGGCACGAACGAGGTCATGCGCGTACTCGTCCCGTAACCGGGACTCGCAACCTGCAGACGGGCTGGCGAGTGCAAAGACGGAAAATACGCGTGCCGTTCTTGCGTCGCGTACGATTCATTCGACGCGATCTAGCAGGCGTTGTTGCGGTCGACGGAGGTCGAACTCGCTTCGAACTGCACGAGCCAGACGGGACTGCCGGGTATGAAAGCGGACTGCGTGACGCAGGCGTTCATCGCGGCCACCTGGCTCGCGATGCCTATCGGGAGCCACACCGGAACGGGTGCGTCCGTTCCGCGAAGCGTCTGCCGCGGGACGAAATCGCTTCCGGCGATAGCCTTCCACATGCGCGGCGTGGAATAGATGCCGGCACGGACCTGCTTGGCGTTCAGGTAGTCTATGGCGCCCTGTATCGTCGCGTCGTTCGTGCTCGACGCCTCTGCCCAGCTGTTCGCTTCTTCGATATCGAGCCACCAGAGCGAAGACGAGACGTGCGCGCTTCGCGCGTACGCGAAGGCGTCGGCTGCCGCATTATAGCCGTAGTCGTACGCTTCGCAGGCGGTGGGCTTGGTGGTGCTCGCCGCGGCATCCGTGGCGGATGCGGGACACGTCTTCGGCGCGCTCACGTGCCCCGCGACCGTGCTGCCGAACGGAGCGTTCAGGTTCATGTATACCGTCGGCGCGACGGAACCGAATCGCGCCCACGCATACTCCGATATGAGCCTCTCATTGTGGACGAACGCCTTGCCGCCCGTGATGCCGATGATGCCGAAATTGAACGCATCGACCGGATAGGAGGACGCGTTGTAGGAAAGGTCGTACCCGAGGTTGCTCGGGACGTAGTTCCCCGCCGCCGCAGCGGCGGCGGGGAGCGCGAGCGCGCACGCGGCAACTATGGCGGCAATCGGCTTCGCAGCTGTCATTCCTGCAGTGTAGCGCATCCGTGCGTATCCGGGCTATAGCGCGAAGGCATGCCTCGTAATTCCATGACTGTCGGCCAGCACGCGCCCTCTTGAAGACAATAGGACAAAGCTCGGTGTACGGCTCGACGCCCTGTATAATCGACTGCATGCAGAATATACTCATTTATTTCATCACGGGCGGCGTCGTGACGACCGCAATAGTGCTCCTCGAAGAAAGCGGATTGCGTCTCCTCTCGGGGCTCGCAACCTTGATGCCGGTCTTCACGCTTATCGCTTACTTTTTCGTCGGAGAGTCGCGCGGCGGTATCGCGCTCTCGAAGCACGCGGAACTCGTGCTCGTCGGCACGCTCGTCGCGTGGGTGCCCTACATGCTCGTCGTCATCTATCTTGCGCCGCGCGCCGATACCTCCAAGACCATAGGCATCGCGCTCGCCGCCTTCTTCGCCTTCGCGCTCGTTTTCCTTCTCCTTACCCAGCACTACGGGTGGTTCGAGTAGCGTAGAAACGCATGATTACGATAAAACGCGCGTACGAGAAACCTGAGAAATCGGATGGTCGTCGCGTGCTCGTCGACCGTCTCTGGCCGCGCGGCGTCTCTAAAGCGAAGCTCAAGCTTGACGCCTGGGAGAAAGAGCTCGCACCCTCTGCGGCGCTGCGAATCTGGTTCGGCCATGACCCGAAACGCTGGAGCGAATTCAAGAAGCGCTACAAGGCGGAATTGAAGACGCATGCGGCCGAGCTGCGCACGCTTAAAAAGAGCGCGAAGCGCCTCTCGCTCGTGTACGGAGCGAAAGACGCCGAGCACAACCACGCGCTCGTGCTCCAAGAGGCGCTGGGGCGGCTCCCGTAGCGGGCTGCCCGCGCGGCCGTCATTTCTTGCCGCGGTTCTTGAAGAACTCAACCTGGCGCAGCCGCCTCTTCGCTTTTGCGAGCGTACGGTACGTACCGAATTGCCGACCGGTTTTCTCGGAAAGCACCGCGTACGCGCCCTTTATCTTCTTAATCATTCGCTGTGCGGCCGATGCATGATTTCGACAACCTCTCCGTCTGAAACCTGCGGGAAGGAGTCGTAGTACGCACCAACGGCGCCCAGAAACGGCTCCGAGTCGTCAAGCACGACGACATCGTCGGCTTCTGCTTTCAGATATTCGACGACTTCATGCGGCGCAACCGGCGCGGCGACGATGACCTCGTTCGGCAATTCACGGCGGAGCGCGCGGATGGCTGCGCGCATCGTGAGCCCGGTCGCGACGCCGTCGTCCACGAGTATCGCGATTTTGCCCGTTGCCGGAATGCGCGCGCCGCCGTAGGCGGCGCGCCTCCTCCGGGCTTCCGCCTGCGCGCGCCGTCTCGCCGCGCTAAGCCACTTCGGGTCGAGCCGGCTCGATTCCTCTTCGTTGCACACGAGTTCTCCGTCTTCCGTCACGGCGCAAACCGCGTACTCCTCGTTCTCCGGGTGTCCTATCTTGCGCGGAATGATGAGCGAAAGCGGCAGCTCGAGCTGCGCTGCGACTTCGTCGGCGACCACCACTCCGCCGCGGGGCAGCGCGTAAACGACGGCGTCTTCGCTGTCGTATCGGGCTAGAGCCTTCGCAAGCCGCACGCCCGCATCGCGACGATCGGAAAATCTCATACGTGCTTCTTCTTTGGTTTTTGCACCGGCTGCATCATCGCTTCCTTCACCTTGCCCTCGAGACGCGGCGGGCGCGTGAGGTGGTCCTGCTGCCGCAGGAGGCGTTTCAGATCGGGCGGGCTTCGCTTCCCCATAGGGCATCCGCGCGCTATCTCTTCACAGCGCGCACCTGCACCGCTTTCTTCCCCCTTCCGGCTACGGAGGGTTGACCGAACCGGTCCTAAAGTGGGCGCCTTTCGCGGTTTTGACCGTGTCGGTCTTGAACTGAATTTCGGCACTTTCGATGCCGGGCGGTCTGGATGACCAGGTCGCCCTATCGTGTTGCGGGGGCGGGAAGTGCCTTGCCGAAGACGGCAAGCACGCATTGGCCACGAGTCATTTCTCGCCGCCGCTCGAAATGTTCGCGACCCCGCCTCGCGGTTTCGCCTGCTGGCGAAACATCGCTCCGGCTTGCAATTCCAGCCCCCGTCAACGAAAACAGAAAGGCCGCCTCACGGCGGCTTTCTGTTTTCTTGTTGCCCGTGACGGTCTTGGACCCCACCATATAAGGTATCCAAGGGCTTCCCGGCGACGACTCTCACTTCCCTACTGAGGCCTGCCGGTCTCGGCAGGCTTTGAGGTAGATCAGG
>JAGWYL010000004.1 GCA_018969385.1 Patescibacteria group bacterium | reverse complement strand
CCGAAGAAACATACCGATATATCGGTATGTTTCTTCGGAGAACTATGGACTTCCACCCGCCGGCTACTCCTTCGCGCGCTTCCCGACGACAAAAGGACGCGTGGGAAGCGCGAAGGACGCTTCGCCCGCGCTGCGATTCCGAGCGTCGCGGGCGTGTCGGTGCGATATACTGCACCTATATATGTATATGTCGGGTCTCGGCCACTCTTTCGATTGGAAAGGATTCCGTTTCGCTATGAAGCTCCTGCTCGCCTGCGCGGTGGCCGTGCTGTTCGGCCGCGCGGCGCTTTCATACGCCGTCGCCCTCCATACGCCCGCGCCTGCGCTCGTCGTGGTGCGGGAAACGGCGGCGTCGCCGTCCGGGCCCGCGCTCCCGCTCGCGACGACGACGCCCGAGCGCATCATCGGCTCGCTCACCATCGCGGACGCCGTTCCGCAGACGGGGAAGTTCGTCGCCGCGGACTTGCAGGATATGACGCTCGCGCTCTACCAGGATGGCGCCGAGGTCGCCGAGTATCCCATCCTCACGAAAGGGAAACCCGGTTCGCCCTATGAGACCCCGTCCGGTTTCTACAGCGTGCTCGCGAAACAGGCGGACCACTTCAACAAGCAGGAGCAAGTGCACATGCCGTACAGCATGCAATTCTACGGGAACTACTTCATCCACGGATGGCCGTACTACACGGACGGCTCGCCGGTCAATCCGGATTATTCGGGCGGCTGCATCCGCTTGAGCACGGATGACGCGCGGAAGGTCTACGCGTTCGCCGATACGGGAACCGGCATCTTCGTGTACGACCCGTCCGTGGCGGCGTCTTCGACGCCGCTCGTGCTTGCCGCCGTCCCGGCGCCGGACGTCACGGCAGCCTCATACCTCGTGGCGGACGTGGATACCGGCGACGTGTACCTCGACCGCAACGCGGAAGAGCCGCGTCCCATCGCTTCGCTCACGAAACTCATGACGGCGCTCGTCGCGAACGAGACCATCATGTTCAACAATCCCGTCACGGTCACCAAGGGCGAGATGCTCCACGAAGCGGCGAGCGCCGACAGGACGCAGGAGACCTTCGTCGTCGGCGACCTGCTCTATCCGCTCCTTATGGAATCCAACAACGCCATCGCCGACCGGCTGGCGGCGCAGTACGGCACGGCGAACTTCGTCTCCTGGATGAACGCGACCGCGAAATCGCTCGGCATGCAGTCGACGCACTATGCGGACCCGAGCGGCGTCTCTTCCGGAAACGTTTCCACGCCGGACGACCTCTTCCGCCTCGCGACGTATCTTGCGGATAAGAAGTCATTCATCTGGAACATCACCCGCACGCCGTCGAAGACGCTCTATGCGGACAGCGGGGACGTCTTCCGCATCAACAATTTCAATATATTCTCCGGCTCCTCCGACTTCATCGGCGGAAAGGTGGGGAAGACGGGCGCCGCGGGCGATACGATGACCTCCGTCTTTTCCGTGCCGGTGAACGGCGTCACGCGGCGCGTGGCCATCATCGTCCTCAAGTCCGAAGACTACGGCGCCGATACGACGAAACTCGCCGACTGGTTCGAGCAGTCGGCGAAGAAGGGAGCCGCGCTCCTTGGCACCGCGTGCACTTCGTGCGCTGCGGAATCAGGGTATCGAAAGATTCCCGAATAGTCCTGCGGTTGATAACCCTACTCGCTTCCGCTTTCAACTGCTACAGTGAGAAGGTCCATGGACCAGCCGGATACGCTTGCACGTCCGCCACTCCCCGCACCGCTCCCGGCGCCTCTGCCGCCTGTGTCCCGCTTCGAAGCCCTCAAGGCGCGGTTCCGGGCGCATCCGCGCAGGTCGGCGTTTTTCGCCGGGGGCATCCTGCTCGCCGTCCTCCTCATCGTACTCGTCGCGGGCGCCTTCTCCGGCGGCATCTCCTTCTTCGTCCCGAAGACGAATTACGTGCAGGTGTACACGCTCGTGAACGACAAGATATCGCAGCACGGCGCGATCATCGTGAACCTGCCGACGGGAGTTTTGAAAGCGGGCGCCGCGGCGGACGTCTCGTTCGCGCCCGCCATCAAGGGGCAGTGGGTCGATTCTCCGCTTCCCGACGCGGTGGTGTTCAAGCCGGATGCCGCGCTCGACCTCGGCCAGCACTACGAGGTCACGCTCGCCGCGGCGAGCGGCACGCTCTCGAAGGATTTCGTCGTCGACGCCGACCCCGCCGTGGAGAGCGTCTTCCCGTCCGCCTCGGCGGAGGCGGACCTCGATTCCGCCATCACGATAGTCTTCAACCGCCCGATGGTTCCGCTCACGACGTTATCCGAATCGGGCGCCGCGAACGTGCCCGTCGTCATCACGCCCGCGACGCCCGGGAAATTCAAGTGGATAAGCACGAGGACGCTGCAGTTCATTCCGCACGGCTCGCTTTTCGGTTCGGCGCACTACCGCGTCTCGATACCCTCGAGCCTCGTCTCGATGGACGGGCTCTCCATACCTGCGAAGACGTACGAGTTCACGACGAAAGCGCTGCGGCTCGATCACGCGACCGCGGATACCATCGTGTACGACCAGCCCGTGGATTTCTCCTTCAACCAGCCGATAGACCTCCAGAAGACGGCGCCGGAGGTGACCATCACCGACACGGCGACCAACCGGAAGATTCCCGCTGCGGCGACGTATGGCACGAAGTCCGTATGGAATGCCGCCGCGAACGCGTACCAGAGCGTCGAAGACCGCTCGATACTCCGCGTCTTCCCGAAGAACACGCTCGGCGGCCATGCGAACGTCTGGGATTTCTCCGCGACGTACGCCGTTTCCGTGAACACGGCGTACCCGGTCGGCGGCGACATCGCGCTTTCCGGAACGTTCCTCGCGCCCGCGGTGACCACCACCGTGACCGCGAGCCCGGTGCTCGAGGGCGTCACGGCGCAGTCGGATAAGACGGACCTCGCATCGGCGGCGCTCTTCGACCCGTCGGGGACGGTCACGCTCTCTTTCTACGAGGATATCGACCTCGGCAAGAGTTCCATACAGGCGAAGGGACTGAAGCGCGTCGCATACGGACAGAAATGCGTGGGCGGCGACACGAGCTGGTTCTCCTCGAGCAACTGCATCAAGGTGGACGACGCTTCGCAGCTCATATTCACCTTCGACCCGAACGCGTTTACGCGCGGCGAGCAGGTGCCGATAACGTTCGCCAAGCTCGTGAACGCCGCGGGCTTTGAGGTGAACGCGAGGCCGTTCACGGTGAACCTTTCCGCGTACCCGGCGCTTGCCATAGTGCAAAGCGTACCGGCGACCGGAGACGGAAACGCGAGCGTGAGCGACCTCGTGCTCTGCACGAACGCGCCCTTGGCGAGCGAGGACGCGACGACCTTCCATAAGAATTTCCATGCGGACCGCTACATGGTCTTCGGGCGATGGGATAACCCGTACCTAGAGACCGCCAACCAGTACGAGAAGAACCCGCCCTGCGCGGTGGGGCAGTACGTGAACCGCATCCACTACGGCCTCCTGCCGCTCACCCCGTACTCGCTCACCGGCACCGTCACGGACGTGTTCGGCCAGACGGCTTCGTTCGCGTTTTCGCTCAAGACGGGGCCCGCGCCGAAATTCTATCTGCGGTTCCAGAACCTGCAGAAGATATACGACGTCACGACGCCGGGACGCACGACGCTCACGTACGCGACGGAGAATTTCGGCTATGCGGACCTCTACCTCTGCAAGGTGAGTCCCGAAGCCATGGTCCGCCTCCTCGCCGCGCAGCCTTCCGAGGTGAGCACGGTGCCGGACAGTGCGCTGCCGTGCGATTCGACCGTGACGAAGCGGATACCGCTTACGAACGACCAATGGGTCAACCAGTTCTTCCAGGTGAACCTCTCCGATTATTTCGCGGATACGCGCGGGCAGTACGTGCTCTCATTCAGCAACCCGAGCTACACGGATGACAGCGGAAAGCCGCTCTATGCGCGCACGTACCTCTCCGTCACGAATCTCTCGGTCACCGATAACCGCGTGAAGTGGACCTCGTATGACTATCTTCCGGACGTGCCGAATCTGACGCCGGCCGATACGCGCGGCTCGGTGTACTGGGTCACGAACGCGACGACGCTCGATGCCGTACCCGCCGCGTCGGTCTCCGTCTACCGTTCGACCGACCCGACCAGCACGGACGCTCCGATCGTGCGCGCCGGCACGAACGCGACCGACGCGAACGGCTTCGCCGAGTTCCCGCTCATCGCGGACGTCGCGGGGGCAACGGTGACGTCCGGGAACGACACGGCGATCATTTCGCCGTGGGCGGACACGCTTTCGCAGGGAAGCTGGCAGAGCGCGTACCAGACGGAAAGCACCTATATCTATACGGACCGCCCCATATACCGTCCCGGCCAGACGGTGCACCTCAAGGGCCTCTATCGCGTGAACTTCGACGGCCTCTTCCAGATATTCCGGCAGAACGACGTGAAGGTCGAGGTCGATGACAGCCGCGGCAACGTCGTCCTTACCCAGAACGTTCCGATGAACGAGTACG
This sequence comes from Patescibacteria group bacterium, assembly GCA_018969385.1. Lineage (GTDB taxonomy): Bacteria > Patescibacteriota > Minisyncoccia > Phycocordibacterales > Phycocordibacteraceae > C7867-001. Next base: position 43,077 of record JAGWYL010000004.1, on the reverse strand, counting down.
GGACTTTCACCACGGACCTCACGCTTCCCGCGGACGCGCCGCTCGGGACGTATTCCATATCCGCGAGGAACGGCTACGCCGAGTTCAATGTCGAGGACTATTCCGCGGCGGCGTTCGAGGCCGCGGCGACGACGAACAAGGACGAATACGTCGCGGGGGACACGGCGGACATCTCCATTTCCGGAAAGTACTACTTCGGCGTCCCGCTTAACGGCGGCACGCTCGACTACACCGTCACGTCCCAGGATTACTACTTCGACCGCTATACCGACCGCTACTTCAGTTTCGGCAGCGGCTGGTACACCTGCTACGGATGCGGCTACGGCGATACGTATCTCAAGAGCGGCAAGGCGACGCTCGACGCGAACGGGCAGACCTCGGTCTCGCTCCCGCTCGATTTCGGGAGCCTCTACCAGGGCACGGACGGCGACCGGAGCAAGATATTCGTCTTCCACGGAACCATTCACGACGCGCAGGGGAAATCCGTCAGCTTCGAGAAGTCGTTCATCGTGCATCGGGGCGAGTACTACCTCGGCGTAGCGGCGGACCCGTCGTTCGTCGGCGTGAACCAGCCGTTCAACCTGCGCCTCAAGACGGTCGATACGTCCGGCAAGCCGGTCTCCGAATCGAACATCACCGTCACGGTGAACAAGGTGGATTGGCTCTCCTCCAAGCGGCAGGAAGTGGACGGCGGCTATTACAATCGTCCGGACCGCACGCTCACGCCGGTCTCGACGAAGACCTATTCCACGAACGGCTCGGGAGACGGGGGCGAATCGCTTACGCTCGCGAAGTCCGGAGAGTACGAGATAGACGCCATGGGGAAGGACAGCCGCGGCAACGCCGTGAAGAGCACGACCGAAGTGTACGTCTACGGCGCGGGCAATGTTGCGGTGGCCGAGACGAACAACGCGACGCTGAACCTCACCGCGGAGAATCCGAACGTGAAAGTGGGCGATACGGCGAAGTTCGTAATCCAGAATCCGTATCCTCACGCGAAGGCGCTCATCACCATCGAACGCGGGCGCATCTTCACGTATGACGTCGTCGACCTCACGCAGAGCATCTACGAATACAGCTTCCCGGTGACCGCCGAGTACGCGCCGAACGTGTACGCATCCGTCGTGCTCCTTTCGCCGGACCCGGGAGTAAAGTTCGGCCAGCTTGAATACACGGTCGACCGCGCGCAGGACGCGCTTACCGTGAATGTGACGACGGACAAGCAGACCTACCTCCCGGGAGAGCAGGTGAACCTCACGGTGCGGACGACGGACGCGCTCGGACGGGCCGTTCCCGCCGACGTCTCGGTCGCCGTCGCGGACCTTTCCGTGCTCGCGCTCGCGGGCAATCCGAAGAAGGACCCGCTCGTCTTCTTCTATGACGGGTTCCCGCTCACGGTTTCCGCGGAGACCAACGTGAAGAACCTCCTCGCGGAAATGCCGATTCCAACCGGCACGAAGGGCGGCGGCGGCGGGAACCCCGCGGATCTTGCGACGCACAAGCGCGGCGAATTCAAGGATACGGCGTTCTGGCAGGCGGACGTCATCACGGACGCTTCGGGCACGGCGCACGTGTCGTTCACGCTTCCCGACAACCTCACCAAGTGGCAGATCGAATCGGTCGGCATCACCAAGGATACGAAAGTCGGCGTCGATTATACGCAGGTGGTCGCGCAGAAGGATGTCATGACCGTCCCCATCGCGCCGCGCTTCGTGGTGCCCGGAGACGAGTTCTGGCTCGGCGCGACCATCTTCAACCAGACGGCGCAGCCAGAGACGCTCGACGTCTCGCTCGCGAGCCCGACGCTCACGCAGGAAGGCGATTGGAGCACCCGCAAGACCATTCCGGCGGGCGGTTCGACTGCGGTCTACTTCAAGGTGCTCGCGCCGCTCGCGATGACGAGCGGCACGCATGATTTCACGCTTTCGGCGAAGAACGCCGCATACGACGATACGGTCGAGCAGAAGATTCCGATAACCGAGAACACGACGTACGAATCCGTCGCCACGGAGGGTTCGACATCCGCGACGAGCACCGCGGAATACCTCTACGTGCCCGGCAACGTGCTCACGGACCGCGGCGGACTCACCGTCCGCACGAGCGCGACGCTCGCCGTGTATCTCACGGATGCGCTTCAGTATCTCTTCGCCTATCCGCTCGGCTGTTCCGAACAGCTCGCGAGCAAGCTTTCCGCCATCGCGATAGCCGAGAAGACGTATGCTGCCGCGGGCGTTTGGAAAACCCCGCCCTCCGTCATATTCAACGGCACGAGCTACACTCCCGACCAGGCCGTGGCCGCCGGTCTCGCCCTCGTGTACGACAATCAGACCGTCGACGGCGGCTTCTCCTACTACAAGGGCATGCGCGCCGACCCAGCGCTTACTATCGCGGTACTCGATTCGCTCGTGACCGTGAAGAGCGCGGGATACGCCGTCCGGAAGGATGTCATGGACGCCGCGGTCCGGTACCTGTACCGGCAGGTGCCCGTGTACGAGAATCGCGGCGATACGGATACGCTCATCCTCATGGCGTACGTGCTCTCCCGCGCCGACGCCGGCTCCGCCGCTTTCTCCGGTCTCCTTAGTGCCGTGACCGCACGCGCGAACGGCGCCTACCTGAGCGACACCGCGTCGAGCGAGACGCTCGGCTACCTCGCGCTCCTTTCCGCGGGCGGCGGCACGTCCTCGGCGTTCAAGGATGCGGCGTTCGCGGCGCTCCTCAACCGCGTGGACATCGATTCGCGCGGCGCATACGTGAAGCCCGATCCGACGCATTTCGACTGGCAGTACTACGAGACGTCCGAGAAGGACACGGCGCTCCTCATCGCGGCGCTTACCGCGGACCACCGCGCATACGCCGAGACGGACAACCTCATACGCTGGCTGATCGCGAGCCGCGCGAGCGACGGGTCGTGGGGTTCGACGAACGCGTCGGTGGCCGCGCTCGATGCGCTCTCCCGGTACGTCGCCTGGAAGCAGGAGACAAAGTCCGATTTCACGCTCACGACGAAGCTCGGCGGTACGACGGTATCGTCGACCGATTTCACGAAGCAAAACATCCTCACGCCCGTGACGGCCTTCCTGCCGATAACCAAGCTCGTCATCGGCGCGCTCGAGCCGCTCACTTTCACGAAGGCCGACCATACGTCCGCGCCGGACACGTTCTACTACGACCTCAGCCTCAAGTACTATCTTCCGGCGGAACAGATTGCTCCGCGCGACGAGGGGGTGGCGATTACGCGCAACTTCTACAGCCTCATGGATACCGCGGACGCGCATCCGCTTGCGAGCGTGAAGGTGGGAGACGTCGTGCGCGGCGTGCTCACCATCGTCCTGCCGAAGGAGCACCACCTGTTCTCCGTGGAGGATTACATCCCGGCAGGATTCGAGCTCGTCGATTTCAACCTCGCGACGGAAGACCAGACGACCCTTTCGGGCGCGGCAAGCGCCGGCGCGGACCAGTCCGCGCCGGGCGCTCCCGCACCCGCTTCCGGAAGCTTCTTCTCCGGATTGCTGCGGAATATCTTCAGCGGCTTCGGATTCGGCACGGCGGAGACGACGGCGAGCGCGCCGGGAGTCATCTATCAGCCGTTCATCCCCGATTATCGGGAGCTCCTTGACGACCGGCTCTTCCTCTTCGCCGAAGACGTGGCGCCCGGGACCTATTCGTACGAATACTATGTGCGCGCGACGACTGCCGGGACCTTCCGGCACCTGCCCGCGCTCGCGAGCGACCTCTACTATCCGGAAGACTTCGGACGCACCGCCGGTTCGCTCTTTACGGTGTCGCAGTGACGTCAACCGTGATGCTCGCGCTCACGCCGTCCAAACTGACGGCCGTGATGCGGTAATTTCCCGCCGCGTGCGGGGAGAAGATGATGCGCTCTCCCGTGCCGAGCGATACGCCGTTCGCATACCAGTCGACCGTTTGCGGCGAGACGAGCGGTATCGCCGTATGCGGTTCGAGGAGGAATCGGTCTCCGTCGACCGGCGAGAAGATGAGGTCGTTATCCGGCAGGAGGTTCCGGTGCGCCGACACCGTGTCGCCCGGAAGTCCGAAGTCGACGCTCCCGTCTATCATGAAATCCTGGACCTTCGAGAAGTCGAACGGCGTATGCCGGTTGTACGGCGAATTCATGAGCATCTCCATCGCGTCATGCCAAACGGTCCCGGCGCCCTCCTGGCCGGTCACCTGCTTCAGCTGCGCGTTGTCCGGGCTGCCGAACCACACGGCGACCAGGAAGTCCGGCGTGTAGCCGACGGTCCAGCTGTCATGGAAATTCTCCGAGGTTCCCGTCTTCACCGCGTAATTCGATTCCGAAAGATTCAGGCTGCTCGCGAGCCCGAACTGCTCGACGCCCGTGAGACGGTCGTTCAGGACCTTGGTCACGAGTTCCGTGAGCGCCGGATCGGCGATGCGCCTCGTGGCGGTGATGGCCGACATGGGCGTCTCGATGTACGGCGTCGTCGTGCCGTCGAGGAAGAGGCGGAGCGGACCGAGCGTCCCGTAGCGCGGAAAGAGCGTGAGGTACTCGGCGAGCGTAAGCGGGTCCATCTCGAGCGCGCCGAGCGCGATGCCGTACTGATAGTGGTCCAGGTCCTGGAGCGGCGAGAAGTGCAGCGTGTCCTCGAGGAACGAGTAGAAATTCGGCAGGCCGATGTACTCCAGGGTCTTGACCGTCGGCACGTTGAGGCTGTTCGAAAGCGCTTCATGCAGCGTTATCCAGCCGCGGTACATGCCGTCGTAATTCTTCGGATAGAGCGGGAAGCCGCTTCCTATCGGGAACTTGTACTCGCGGTCGTCCACGAGCGTGTAGGGGCGCAGCCCCTTCGAGAATCCGTCGAGGTAGATGAACGGCTTCACCGTCGAACCGATGGGGCGCGGTTCGGTCGCCATGTTTATCTGCTGGCCTGCGGCCGTTCCGGACGCGTCCGGCGTGCCGACGATGGCGAGCAGCTGGTTCTCGGGAAGCTTGATGACCACTATCGCGCCGCTCCTCGCGCCCGCGTCCCACGCTTTCTCCACATGTGCTTTGAGCATCGCGCGCAGGCGGCGTGTCAGGTCGCCGTCGAGCGTCGTCGTGCAGGTGGACGCGCAGGTCTCGTGCATGGAAGCGAGTTCGAGATCTTGCGGCGGCGCGTACGCGTGCGCGGCGGTCACGATGGCTAGCCGCGGGTCGAACCGCAGTCCGAGGCGCGCTGCAAGGTTCCGCGCCGCCGTCGCGTTCGCTTCCTGCCAGGGGTTCTGCGTGCTCGGGCTCGAAAGCGTCGCGAGCAGCATCGCGAGCTTCGTATCGTCTAGGTCCGCGAGCTTCATACCGAAATAGAGTTCGCTCGCCGCTTCAAGCCCCTCCACCTGGTTGCCCATATAGACCGTGTTCGCGTACATGGTGAGGAGCTCCTGTTTCGAATTGAAGAGGCTCAGGCAGAGGGCGTCGAACGTTTCCGCGAGCTTGTTCGCGACCGTGCGGTCCTGTTCGTCGCCGAGGAGATTCTTCGCCAGCTGCTCGGGTATCGTGCTGCCGCCGCCCGTCCTTGCGCCCGAAAGGTAGCCGTACGTCGCGCGCGCCATGCTTACCGGATTCACTCCCGGAAGGAAATAGAAGAAGCGGTCCTCCTTCCGGACCAGGAGGTCGGCGACATGCGGCGGCAGGGAATCGAGGTAGCGCCCGTATTCCTGCTTGGGATTCGGCGCGAGCGCGAGGACGAGGCCGTTCCGGTCGAGCGTCGCGGGCGATTCGAGGCGGGCGTACGCGCCAAGCAGCATACGGTCCGTTCCGTAGGCAAGCGCGAGCAGCACGAACGCCAGAAAGCCGAAGGTGGCAAGGCGACGCTTCGCTTTGAAAGCATCCATGAGCGCCCGTGTCGCATGACGAAAGGCGCGCCGCAAGGTCTGTTCCACGGACCCATTGTACTAGAACCAGTCTCAAAAATAACCGTAGGAACCCATGGCCGCTGCAAGCCGGTTCGTCCCCGTTCCCGCTTGAGTAAGGGTTTGCGCACCCGGCCGCTTGACAGGCCGGGCACTATAGATAAGTATCTTAACTATCTATGGCGGACCGGACGCAGGCGCTCGAGGAGATGCTCGAAGGCTTCCATGCCATGAAGTCCTGTCTCGCATCCAGGCACCGTCCTCTCGAAGGGAAACTGCCGCTCACGTGGTCCCAGTGGCTCGTGCTCGGCGTCATCGCGCGCAAGGGGCCGATTCCGGTGAGCGGGATTGCGGACGCGCTGCGCATCTCGAGGAGCGCGGCCACGCAGTCGGTGAACGAGCTCGTGAAGAGCGGGCACGCGAAGAAGGCGCCCGATGAGCACGATGCGCGCACGATGCGCGTCTCGCTTTCATCGAAAACGCAGAAGGCTTTGTCTACCGTACGCAAGGCGGCGCTCGCGAACATGCGGAAGCTCTTTTCGGCGCTTTCGGATAAGGAGTTCGCGCAGTATATCACCCTGCATAGGAAGCTGGCGCGCGGTTGCGGAAAATAATGATTCACCTCTCATGACGTCCATCTTCAAGAAACTCGTTCGTGTCGTGCTCGCGCTGCCGCGGCGGTATTCGATAGGCGGAGCGGCGGTAGTAGTCGTGGCGGTCGCCGTCGGCGTGCACCTCCTCGCTCCCGCGGCCGTCGACACCGCAAGCGTCTCCGGCACTTCGCACGTGCGCGTGGCGTCCGTGGCGAGCCTTTCAGCCGCAGCGGGTCCGCTGCCGGTGACGGGCAAGATAACGTCCGTAAGCCGCGCGGCCATACTCGCGGAGACGTCGGGCGAGATAGTGACGCTCGCGCATGCGCTCGGCGACCGCGTCGCCGCAGGCACGGTCATCGCCGCTTTCGAGAACAGCAGCCAGCAGGCCGCGGTCGAACAGGCGCAGGGCGCCTATGACGCTTCGCTTGCCGCGCTCGCGAAACTGAACGACACGACCGCCGCGAATTCTTCGGTGACCTCCGGCCAGGCCGCGGTAAGCGCGGCGAACGCGAAGACCGGCGCCTTCGCCGCGCTCTCAAGCGCGTATGCGGCGCTCGACGACGCGATACATACGCGCGCGGACCTGCTCTTCAGCAATCCGCGCTCGGCCTCTCCCGTGCTTTCCCTCACGGTTCCCGACAGCATACTCGTCACGAAGCTCCAGAATGAGCGCACCACGCTCGAGTCCGGACTCGCCGACGCGAACAAGCTCGCGAACGATACCTCCGATGCGGATATCGATGCGAACAGCACGGCCATGGTCGCGCATGCGAAGGATGTCGCGGCGTTCCTCGACGACCTCATCAAGGCGGTTTCCGAGACTCCGCCAGGCGCAAGCGCCACTGCCGCGACGCTCGCTGCAGACCAGACCTCGCTCGCCGCGGCGCGCGCGGAAGCCATAGCCGCCATCACGAGCGTGAGCGCCGCGAAGAACGCGTACGACGCGGCGGTTGCGGGCGCGACGACGGCCGCCAATTCAGCTTCCGGCGGCACCGAAAACGACATAAAGGCGGCCGAGGCGAACGTGACGGCGGCCGAGGGCGCCTTGAATGCCGCGAAGGCGAACCTGGAGAAGACCATCGTCAGAAGCCCGATTTCCGGCACCATCGTCTCGCTGCCCATCACCCAGGGCGGCTACGTTTCCGCGTACACCGAGGTCGCCGTCGTGTCGAATCCGGGCGCGCTCTATGCGGACGTGCAAGTGACGCCGGATGATGCGCGGACGCTTTCGGTGGGGAATGCCGCGACGCTCGCCGGCTCCGTTCCGGGCGTCATCACGTTCGTCGCGCCCGCGCTCGACCCCTCGACCGGAAAGATAGAGGTCAAGGTCGGCGTTACGGGCGAAGCAGGCGCGCTCACGGACGGGGAAGTGGTATCGGCATCCCTTGACCGCACGGCAAGCACGTCTGCGAAAAGCGCCGCGGGAACGGACGTAATCACGATTCCCATCAATGCCGCGAAACTGGAACCGAACGGCGCCGCCGTCTTCACCGTCACGGCGAGCTCGACGCTCGCCGCCGTCCCGATAACGCTCGGCGCGATACTCGGCGACCGCGTTGCCGTCCCGAGCGGCCTTTCCCCTTCGCTTGAGATAGTGACGGACGCGCGCGGCCTCTCCGAAGGACAAGCCGTCATCGTCGACCCCGGGCAATAGGAAACGCGCATGCTGTGGCTCTGGAACTTCTTCCTCAATAAGCGTCAGTTCAGCTACGTGCTCATCGGCACGCTTCTCGTGGCGGGCTCTTTCGCGCTCCTGCGCATCCCGAAAGAGAATTATCCCGCCATCGTGATTCCGGACGGCTTCGTCGTCGTGACGCTGCCGGGCGCGTCCTCGGCGGACATGGAGACGCTCGTCACGGACAAGCTTGAAGACCAGATTTCCGGCATCAGCAACATCGACACGATGACGTCCATGTCCGGCGACGGCGTCTCCGAGGTCACCGTGCAGTTCGTCGCGAGCGCGGATATCACGCAGTCCATACAGGACCTGCGCGACGCGGTCGCGAGGGCGGTTCCCGACCTTCCCGCGGACGCGTCCGCGCCGCAGGTGCTCAAGATAAATTTCAGCGACCAGCCCATCCTGGTCGCCTCCATCTCCGGCAGCTTGCCGCCGACGCAGTTCTCCGCGCTCGGCAAGACGGTGTCAGACGACCTGAAGCGCATCACGGGCGTCTCGTCCGTCGATGTCGCGGGCGTTCCCGCGCGGGAAGTGGACGTCGTGGTCTCCAAGGAAAAGCTCGCGCAGTACGGCCTCTCGCTTTCGGGAGTCATAGCCGCCATAGCCGCGAGCAATTCCGCGCTTCCCGCCGGCAGCATCGAGATGAACGGCGTGAATTACGACGTCAATTTCAAGGGCGGGCTCACGGATTCCTCGCAGATAGAGAGCGTCGCGGTGGGGCAGGTGAACGGCGCGCCCATCTACCTCCGCGATGTCGCGCTCATCGCGGACGGACTCGCGCCCGCGACCACGTATTCGAGGCTCTCGCTTGGCGGCAAGCCGAGCAGCGAAGCCATCACGCTCACCGTCTACAAGCAGTCCGGCGCGAGCATACAGGGGACGGCGGACGCGGTGCGCGCCGAACTCGAGAACCTCAAGAAGACGGACCTCGCGGGTCTCGACGTCTTCATCCCGCCTTCGACCGACGCGGGGGCGCAGGTCGGCAAGCAGCTCGGCGACCTTGCGAGCACCGGAGTCGTCACCGTCTTGCTCGTCATCGCGGTGCTCCTGCTTACCATCGGCTGGCGCGAATCGCTCGTCGCCGCGCTTTCCATACCCATCTCCTTCCTCGTCGCCTTCCTCGCGCTCTATCTCTCCGGGAATACGCTCAACTTCATCAGCCTGTTCGCGCTCATCCTCGCCGTCGGCATCCTCGTCGACTCCGGCATCGTCGTCACCGAAGCCATCCATGCGCGCATGAAGATATACGAGGACCCGCTCGACGCCGCGCGCGCGGCGCTCCATGATTACGCCTGGCCCCTCATCGCGGGAACCATGGCGACCGTCGCCGTGTTCGCGCCGCTCTTCTTCATATCCGGCATCGTCGGGAAATTCATCGCCGGCATCCCGTACACGCTCATCTTCGTGCTCCTCGCGTCCATATTCGTCGCGCTCGGCGTGGTGCCGCTCATCGCCATCGTGCTCACGAAGAAGCATCAGAACCGCCTCGAAGCGTTCCAGGAACGCACGACGGACCGCGTGACGCTCTGGTACAAGCGGACGCTGCGCATCATCCTCGAAAGCCGCCGTTTCCAACGCATCTTCCTGCGCTCGCTCGGCGCGCTCTTCGTCCTCTCGCTCCTCCTGCCCATGTCCGGGCTCGTGCAGTCGGTGTTCTTCCCGCAGAGCGACCAGGACTACGTGTTCGTGAACCTCGAGACGCCGGAGGGAACGACGCTCGCGAAGACCGACCTCGCCGTGCGCGAAGTGGAGGAAATCCTGTACGCGGACCCGGACATCTCTTCGTTCCAGACGACGGTGGGGCAGAGTTCCGCGCTTACCGGCGGCGGTCCGCAGGGCGGGGGCTCAACGTCCGGAAACACGGCGAACATCACGGTCAACCTGCCGACGGGGCACCGCAAGACGAGTACCGCGGTCGTCTCTGACCTCGAGAAGCGGCTTAGTGCGGTGACGGACGCGAGCATCCAGGTGCTTCAGGCATCGGACGGGCCGCCGTCCGGCTCGCCCATCCAGATCCAATTCGAAGGCGACGACCTCTCCGCGCTCATCCAGGCCGCGGACAGCGGCAAGCAGCTTCTTTCCACCATCCCGCACGTGACGAACATCACGTCGAGCACGCAGAACAACGGTACGGAGTTCGACCTCGCCATCGATCGCGCGAAGGCGGCGGCGTACGGCGTCTCGACCGCCGAGGTCGCGCAGATGCTCCGCGCTTCCGTGAACGGCATGAAAGCGACCACCATCACCGAGCCCGGGCAGAATATCGATGTCGTCGTGCGGCTCAACCTGAACGCCGCGTATGCGACGCCTTCCGATACCACGAAGACGACCATCGACAGCATCAAGAATCTCACCGTCCCCGGCGCGAACGGCCCCGTGCTCCTCGGCTCCATCCTCGCGGATTCGCTCGGACAAAGCAACGCGAGCATCTCGCACAAGGATAAGAAGCGCATCGAGACCGTGTCCGCCTACCCGGACAGCGACACAACCACGACCGCCGTCATCGCCGCATTCGAGAAGCGCATCGGGGAGCTGCATCTTCCCGCGAGCGTCGCCGTCTCCTACGGCGGCGAAGCGCAGAACATCAACCAGTCCTTCACGGACATGTTCGTGGCGCTCATCGCCGGCCTCCTGCTCATGTTCATGATACTCATCATCGCGTTCAACTCGTTCCGCTACACCTGGTACCTGCTCGTCATCGTGCCGCTCTCGCTCATCGGCGTCCTCGACGGGCTCGCGCTCACGGGCCAGCCGGTCTCGTTCTCTTCGCTTCTTGGCGTCATCGCGCTCGGCGGCGTCATCATCAACCACGCCATCATCCTCATGGATTCGATGATCCATCGGCTTCGCGCGGAACCGGAACGCGCGCCGCTCGACGTGGTCGTGGACGCCGCGGCGACGCGCCTGCGCCCCATCTTCCTCACCACGGTCGCCACGGTCATCGGCATGATTCCGCTCTCGCTCACGAACGCCATGTGGGGACCCTTGGCGGACGCCATCATGTTCGGACTCACGTTCGCTATCGTGCTCACGCTCGTGCTCGTGCCCACGCTCTTCTATCGCGCCCAGGTGCGCGACCGGGAGCGCGCCTCGCGCGCGGCGTAACGTCTTCTAGGCGAGGTCCGCCGCGTCCAGGTGCGTCGAGTATTTTTCGAGATACAGGAGCGCCGAATCCGGGCAGACGAAGGTCGCCACGACCTCGCCGTCCTTGTTTCGGAACCGGTCGAGTGCGCCCTCCGCCTTCCGCTCCTCGATGAACTTGAGCAGTCCCGCGAACGCCATGCCGGAACTCGGTCCCGCGAGGACGCCGAGACGGCAGAGGTCGAGGCTCAGCTTGAACGAGCGCTTCGTCTCCATATCCACGCGGTAGTCGAGCTTCGACGCCCAGTCTATCTCCACCTCCTTGAGACGCTTCGGCGAACGCACGCCGGGAACGGTATCCACCAGCGGGATGACGCCGACGACGGCGATGGACGGCGCTTGTGTCTTCAGGAAGCGCGCCGAGCCGACGAGCGTGCCGCTCGTGCCGATGCCCGCGCAAAATACGGTGAGCGCGCCCCCGGTCTGCTCCCAGATGTCGGGGCCGAGCCACTTTTCCGATGCCTGCGGGTTCGCGTCGTTCTCGTACTGGGCGAGGTTGAGCCACCCGGGCTGCTTGCCGAGCTCCCTCGCCTGCGCGATGCCGCTTTGTTCGCCCGGCGTCTCGTTATTGAACTCCGGTTCGACGCCGAAGAGGCGCAGCACCTCGAGCTTGCCCGGCGCGATGTCGCGCGAGACCACGCCGACGACGCGCTTCACGCCGAAGAAGCGGGCGAGGACCGCGATGCCGAGTATCATGTTGCCCGAAGAATTCTCCACGAGCGTGTGGACGCCCCTCAGCTTTCCGGACGCTTGCGCATCCTGGAGGAGATTAAGCGCCCCGAGCTGCTTGATATTGAAAAGCGGGCCCATGAATGACGCCTTCGCATAGATGCGGACCTTGTCCTTGGCGTACGGGTTCACGGACTCCGGAAGCTCGATGAGCGGCGTGGGGAGGCTCGCGCCCGGATTCAAGAAATCGCGGACGGCGTCCGGGCCCGTAAAGGCGTTGTTCGCGTGCGCGTTGCGGTCAGAGTGATTCATGCCTTGAAGTGGTGATGTGGTCAATGGATGCGGATACCCTTGCGTATTGTACTAGAACACATGCCAAAACCGGAAATACGAACCGACAGAACGGAAAAAGAGGGTAGAATCGGCCTAGCGGCCCGAGCGCCCTCTTTTTCCGTTCTGTCGGCGAGGATTTGGAAATATTCTCACGAGTGGCGGCACCGCACGGCCTGGTATACTGGAGGGCACCATGCAAGCGGATTCCGGATATCTTGATTTTGCCGAGGACATGGCGAAACGGGCGGGCGTCGTCATGAGGAAGAATTTCACGGCCAACATGAAGAAGGAGTGGAAGTCGGACAATACGCCCGTGACGGAAACGGACCTGGTCATCAACGAGTTCGTCGTTAAGGCGCTCGCGGACGCGTATCCCGGCCACAGCATCCTCTCCGAAGAGGATGAGGACAACGAGCACTTCTCCCGCGAGAGCGAATACGTCTGGATATGCGACCCGGTGGACGGGACGCATAATTTCTCTCACGGCATACCGACGGCGACCTTCGCGCTCGCGCTCACCCGTAACGGCCAGCCGGTCATAAGCGTGGTCTACGACCCGTTCATGGACCGCATGTTCTCGGCGGAAAAAGGGAAGGGCGCTCGCCTCAACGGCCACCCGATGCGCGTATCGGAGAATCCGACCCTGAAGCACACGATGATAGGCATGGGCAAGATGCGCGCGGTGCGGAAATTCTTTCCCGTGATGGAGGAACTGTACGAATACGGCGCGCACGTGTTCGCCGGCACCTCGATACACTTCATGGCGGCGCTCGTCGCCGCAGGCGAGCTTAGCGCCGCGTTCTTCGGCGGCACCGCGGCGCATGACATAACCGCGGGCACGCTCCTCGTCGAGGAAGCGGGCGGCAAGGCGACGGACATCTTCGGCGGCACTCCGGAACGGTACGATAGGGACATGGAAGGCTTTCTGGCCAGTAACGGCCTCATTCACGACCAGCTTATCGAGATAATGGACAAGGTTTCGCCGCGCGCGAGCGGGTGATTTTCAGTACTAAATATAGAGACACATGCATGACGAACAATTGAAAGCGACGGCGAACCGGATGGTCGCAAACGGCAAGGGACTCCTTGCCGCCGACGAGAGCAACGGCACTATCGGCAAGCGCTTCGAAGCGGTGGGCGTGGAGAATACGCACGAGAATCGGCGCGCGTACCGAGAGCTCCTCTTCACGGCGCCGGACATCGCGGAGGGGATTTCCGGCGTCATCATGTACGACGAGACGTTCCGCGACACCGCGTCCACGGGCGCCTCGTTCGTTTCGCTCCTTGAGTCCGCGGACGTTCTTCCCGGCATCAAGGTGGACGAGGGCACGGAGCCGATGGACGGCTCGCCTGAAGAGAAAGTCACGAAGGGACTCGAAAGCCTTTCCTCTCGCATGCCGGAATACGCGGAGCTCGGCGCGAAGTTCGCGAAGTGGCGCGCGGTCATCACCATCGGGGAGGGCATACCGACGGACGCGAACCTCACGGAGAACGCGCGGCGGCTCGCCGCGTACGCGAAAATCTGTCAGGAAAACGGCATCGTGCCGATCGTCGAGCCGGAAGTGCTCATGGACTGGAGTAACGGCCAGGCGGAGTGCGAGGCGGTCTCCGAGCGCAATCTCACGCACGTGTTCGCGGCGCTTCGAGCCGCGGATGTCCTCATCGAAGGGATGATACTGAAGACGAACATGATGGTGCCGGGCAAGGAAAGCGGCGAAACGAAGACGCCCGAAGAGGTCGCGGAGGCGACGCTCCGCGTCTTTACGAAGGTGCTGCCGCCCGGACTTCCGGGACAGATGTTCCTTTCCGGCGGACAGAGCGAGCTTGAGGCCACGGAGAACCTTGCGGCCATGCATGCGCGGGGTCCGCTGCCGTGGAAGCTTTCTTTCTCATACGGCCGCGCGCTCCAGAAGGGCGCGCTCGAGGCTTGGCGTGGAATGCCGGAAAACGTTCCGGCGGCGCAGGCCGCGTTCCTGCACCGCGCGAAGATGAATAGGCTCGCAGCGCTCGGGCGCTACACGAAGGAGGCGGAGGCGAAAGCGTAGAACTCAAACCTGTGCATGAAAATAGCGCGTAGATACGCGCTATTTTCATGCACAGGCTTCCTCCCGAACCCTTGATTTCTTGCTCTATCCGCGCTAAGCTGGTCCCAAGGTCGAAACACCTTTGCCCGCTAATCCTGGAGGGTCTTCTTTTGTACTTGGTACGAAAGAAGACTGACTCTCCGATTCAACATGATCGACGAGACGACGACCCCGGCTGAGCCGACGGAAGGCACGACGACGGAAGGCGAGGCGGCTGCATAAGCCCTCCGGGCTTGCTCCCGGCGCTCGCCTCGCACGAATGCATGCAGACATGCCTTCGTGACTCGGCTCGCTTGGTAGTAAGCCGCCTCAAGCGGGCTCGCGACAGCGAGCCCCTCCGTTCTCCTAAACGCGCCCCACGATTCATCGTGGGGCGCGTTCCGCATACGGCCTCTCCACCGTGGTAGGATAGGGGCACTTACCCGATTTCTCATACGAAACGAACGTCCATGTCAAACGGAGATACGGTGCTGCAGGTATTCACCACCACGGAAGGGAAGCCGCTTGCGGAGAAGATATGCGCGAAGCTCGGCATCGAGCTCGGGAAAGCGCATGTCGGAAGATTCAACGACGGGGAAGTGGACGTACAGATACTCGAGAATGTCCGCGACCACGACGTTTTCATCATCGCGCCTACGTACGCGCCCGCCGACAATCTCATGGAGGCCATACACCTCGCGGAAGCGGCGCGCGTGTCTTCCGCCGGACGCGTGACGTACGTGATTCCCTACATGGGCTACGGACGTTCGGACCGGAAAGATGCGCCGAGGAAACCCATCGGCGCGCAGCTCGCTTTCAAGATGCTCGAGATAGCGCAGCCGGACCGATTCCTCATGCTCGACGTGCACGCCGAGCAGACCCTGGCCTGCATCGAAGACGGCGTCTTCGACCATCTCTACGGCTCCGCCGTCGCGGTGCCGTTCCTCTTGGGTGAACTTCGCGGCGCGGATTTCGTCGTCGCCTCGCCGGACAAGGGCGGAGGCCCGCGCACGGAAAAGTATGCGCAGCTCCTCGGTCAGCGCGATTTCGTCTTCTTCTCGAAGAGCCGGAGCGCGCCGGGCGAAGTGAAGAAGGATTCCATAAAGATTGTCGGAGACGTGAAGGGAAAGGTCGTGGTCCTCGTGGACGACATGATAGACACGGGCGGCACCATGATAGCGGATGCGGAAGCGGCGCTGCGCGAAGGCGCCGCCGACGTCTGGGCGTTCGCCACGCACGGCCTCTTCTCGAAGAACGCGCTCCAGAAGTTCGAGACAAGCGGCATCAGCCGCGTCGTCGTCACCGACAGCGTCGCGCACTCTCCGGAGGAGCTTACGGCGTCCTCGAAGCTCACCGTCCTCACCGTCGCGGATCTTCTGGCCGACGCCGTCATGCGCACACACAAAGGGGACTCGCTTACCGCGTTGATTCCTTAGATCTGAGTTCGTCAATCTTCGCGGCCATGATGAAATCGTTCATGGAGAGGCCGCTTATGCGTTATCTAGCACGCGGAATTCCGCAGTCTTCATCTGGAAAGCGCAGTGGTCCGCTGCGTCGTTCCGTAACGTAGCCCGGAGAATATCGAGCGGGTCGCCGTGGGATACGAGCACGAGCGTCTTGCCGTGATGTTTTTCATCCAGTTCTTCCACGAGAGCCAGTATGCGTTCCGCGACAGCCGCAACACTCTCGACCAACCCGTTCGTGTGGCGTATATCCGATTCATCATCGCGCCACACACGCGAGTAATTCGCATTCGAGGTTCTCTCCCATACGCCGAACCATCGCTCGCGTAGCCGCTCGTCCTCTATAACCGGTGCCGCCCCGACAGCTTCCCGTGCGATTTCCGCCGTCTCTTTCGTTCGCGAGAAGGGCGAGGTATGTATGAGCGCTTCAGCGTCTACGAGTCCCGCGGTGGCTGCAGCATGTGACGCTTCAAGTACCTGACGTTTGCCGTGAGACGATAATCCGTATGCTTCCTGAAGACCAACGACCGGGTCGCTTATGATTATGCCCTCTACGTTCGCCTTGCTTTCGCCGTGACGCACCAGTACGTAACGGTTCCGCATGGCTACTACCGCGTCTTAAGCCAGAGGTAGATATCCTCAAGCGCCTTCACGCCATCGCCGGCGGCGATGTTGTTCTGGTGATAGAGCTCGTCGGTGCAATCGCCGGCGGCCCAAATGCCGTCCACGTTCGCGCGCTGATTGCGCGCGTCCACCTTGATGCGTCCCACGGCATCGAGCTCGAGCAGGCCGCCCGCGAATTCCGTATTCGGCAGCACGCCGATTTCCGCGAAGATGCCCGCGACCTTGATTTCCTTCGTCTCGTTCGCGTCCTTGTCGAGGTACCGCATGCCCGTGACGAACTGCTCGCCCAGGATTTCCGTCGGCTCGGCGTGCGTCATGACCTTCATGTTCGGGTGGGCGAGCGCCTTCTCCACCGTGACGGGGTCGGCCTTGAATTCGCGGTGGCGGTGGAAGAGCGTCACGGACTTACAGTAGGCAAGCAGCTGGAGCGCGGTTTCGAATCCCGCATTACCGCCGCCGACGACGGCCACGTCCATGCCCGCGAACAAGGGGCCGTCGCAGCTCGCGCAGTACGTGACGCCTTTGTTCTCGAACTTGTCCGCGCCGGGGATGTCGAGCTTCCGGCGGCTCGCGCCCGTGGCGATGAGCACCGCGCGCGCGGCGAATTCCTTCCCGTTCTTCGTCTTCACGACGAAGCGCTCGCCTTCCTTCGAAAGCGCCGCGGCGCGGTCGCTAAGGACGAGGTCGACATGCTCCGCCTTGAGCGCTTCTATGTGCTCGCGAAGCGCTTTGGCGAGTTCGGAACCGGATATCTTCGGCCAGCCGATCCAGTTCTCGATGCCTTCCGAGACGATGCTCTGACCGCCGATATCCTCCGATATGAGGACGGTGGAAAGATGCTTGCGCGCGGCGTATACGGCTGCGGAAACTCCGGCGGGCCCGCCGCCGATGATGATGAGGTCGTTCATGAATACAGCTTACTGCCAAGCGAAGTGAGAGACAAATGTGCATAGCATTTGTCAGAAGCGGAGCGAGGGTTGCAAAACGGAGCGTCCGCAGCCCGAAGCAGCATGGTAATTCCGGCGCCGTAGGGCAGCTGCGCCGGAATTTGCGAGGGCGAGGTAGAGCGCGACCCCTCGCTGGAGGGGTCGACGCGGCTCCGTTCTGTAACCCGAGCGGAGCCTACTTCTTGTTGCGGCGGAGGAACGAAGGGATAGCGCCCCAATTCTCCGTCTCTTCGTCCGCGTCCTTCCCCGCGGATTCCTGCGGCTTGTCTTCGGGTACGGTCACCGGTTCCGGAGCCGGCTCGACGGGTTTCTCTTCCGCCGCCGCTTCCTCGCGCTTCGGGATGAGCGTATTGAATATCTTCCCCTTCTCTTCGATCTGCTCCTTGGGCGCCATGGAGAAGAGCGAACGTTCGTTCACGAGGACGCCGCCGGACGCGTGGTCCGGGAACCCGGTGGCGATGACGATGAGGCGCACCTGTCCCTTCTTGAGCTTCTCGTCCTTCATGATGCCGAAGATGACCTTCGCGTCCTTGTCGACGGCTTCCTTGATGATGCTCGCCGCTTCCTGTATCTCGAGGATGCCGAGGTCGTCCGAACCGGCCACGACGAAGAGGACGCCCTTCGCTCCCGAGATGGAGATGTCCAAGAGCGGGGAATTGATGGCGTGCTGCGCCGCTTCCTTCGCGCGGTTGTCGCCCTCCGCGACGCCGATGCCCATGAGCGCGGGACCTGCGCCCTCCATGATGGCCTTGATGTCGTTAAAGTCCGTGTTTATCTCGCCCGGGGTCACGATGACGTCCGAGACGCCCTCGACGGCCTGGCGCAGTATCTCGTCGCACATGGCGAAGGCGCTCTTCGCGGAGGTCTGCGCATCGACCGCGGTCAAGAGCTTGTCGTTCGGGATGATGATGAACGCGTCCACTTCCTTCTTGAGTTCCGCGAGCCCGTGGTCCGCTATCTTCGCGCGCTGCGCGCCCTCGAAGCCGAACGGCTTCGTGACGACGGCGACGGTGAGCGCGCCGAGCTCCTTCGCGATCTTCGCGACGATGGCGGATGCGCCCGTACCCGTGCCGCCGCCCATGCCGCAGGTGATGAACACCATGTCCGAACCCTGGAGCGCTTCCTGGATTTCCTGGCGCGTCTCTTCGCCCGCACGCCGTCCCAAGTCCGGATTCATCCCGGCACCGAGTCCGCGCGTGAGGTTCTTCCCGATGTGAATCTTCCGTTTCGCGAGCGAGCGGTGCAGGTCCTGCGCGTCCGTGTTGATGGCGAGGAATTCGACGCCGCGCACCTTCGAATTGATCATGTGATTGATCGCGTTGCCTCCGGAGCCACCGACGCCGACGACCCGGATGCGGGCGAACGTCTCTATCTCGGGTTGGATTCTTTTGGACATATGGGATGTGGCCTTGAAATTAGTCCAGGCATGATAGCAAAAGGCAAGGGTGGGGGGAATATTGACGCACCAGTCTTCCGTGTCCTCGTCAAGAGGCAAGACCGGAGCGGAAATCTGGCTTCCTGCCCCTTCAGGGAAGGAATTGGCGCACGAAACGGCGCAGGGTATGGCCGAGGGAAGCGAATGCGCCCTTGCGTTCGATGTCCGTCTCGCCGGTGAGGCCCCAGAGGGTGAGGCCGTAGGCGACCGCCCAGGTCGAGTCGCGCAGCTTGGTATCGGGCGGGAGCCGGAGCTCGGCGATGCGCGCGGGAAGCGCGAGCGAATGCCGCGCGATGTCGCTTATGGAGCCCGCGCCCGCGCCGCCGCCCGAAAGGGCGATGCCCGCGGGCAGGAGACCGCGCCTGCCGATGACCTTGAGGTGCTTGTCGATGAGGTCGAACATCGCGGAAAGCCGCGCCGCGATGATTTCCTCTATCTTCTTGCGCGGATACATGGCGCCGCCGAGCTTGCCGAGCTTGAGACGCTCCGCTTCGTCAAGCGGGATGCGCAAACCGAGCGCGATGTCGTCCGTGATGCTCGTCGAGCCGATGGAGAACATCTTCACGGAGAGCGGTATGCCGTAATCGAACACGACGATGGAAACGGTCTCCGCGCCGATATTCGCGAGCACGCAGCCCTTCATCTTCTGGTCCTTCGTGAGGAGGACGTTCGAGCCCGCGAGCGGGGAAGCCATCTTGTCGACGACCTCGATATCCGCGTCCTCGACCGCGCCGACGAGCGCCTCGACGTGCTGGGAGAGGGCGGTGACGAATACGTAGTCTACGGAAAGGCGGGTCCCCTTCATGCCGCGCGGCGTCCCGCCGAGGACGGGCGCGCCGTCGAGGCGGTAGGCGACGGGGATGACGTGGAGCACGATGCGGTTGATGAGCGCGGGCGCGATGGTCTCCCGCGCGGCGTTCTCCGTGGCGGCGAGGTCCATATCCGTGACTTCCTGGTCCGCGCGCGCGATGACCGTTTCGCCCGTGGCGCGCAGCTCGTCGAGCGATGCGCCGCCGATAGCGAGAAAGGCGCTCTTCACGGGGAATCCCGCGCCGCGCTCCGCTTCGCGCTTCGCGGCGATGATGCTTTCCGCGACGTCCGTGCGGTTCACGACGTAGCCGTGCCGCAACCCTTTCGACTCGGCAAGGCCGGTGGCGATGATGCGCGGCATGCGCGCGCCGTCCGGACCGTGCACTTCTTCAGTGACGACGATCTTGACCTGGTGCGTTCCGATGTCGATGCCGGTTGCGATTCTTCGTGCCATGAGTGTTCGAAGTGTTTGCGGAACCCAGACTCTCCGTTACGAGAGCGCGCTCCTTGCGCTCCATTGTAGCCCCGTGAGGGAGACCCTCCAAATGCAAACAGCCGTGGATAAAGAGAAGGAGCAGGAAACGGTCGGCTGGAAGTCCGAAGTCCGGCGCCTGCTTTTTCGCGATGGCGGGGCAGATGAGGACTTCCCCGTGCATCTTGCCGACGCGGTAGGAGAGGACATTCGGGACGTAGTCCTTGCCGCGCAGGCGGATGTTGAGCGCGCGCGCCTTCTCGGGCGGGATGAATGCGAGAGAGAGTTCCCACCCGGGAAGCGCAAGAGCCGCCGCGCGCGAAAACGGCGTGCGCCGGAGGCGCTTCGGCAGCCCGGATACGGAGAAAGCGCCGCTCTCCACGGGAGAGCGGCGCTTTACGGAACCGGTGCTCATCGCCTTCCGCCCTTCCCGCGCGTCTTCCTGGCCGTCGGGTCTATCTTGCCGAGCTTCACGAGCTCGACGTATTTCTCCTTGCGGGCGATGCCCACCAGGGCGCGGCGGCGCTCCACGTTCTTCGACTTGGTGCGCAGGAAGTAGCGGCGGTTCCGGAGTCCGCGGACGACGCCCGCGCCTTGCGCGCGGCGCGAGAAACGGCGGATGAGGGCCGCCGAACTCTCGTTCTTGCCTTTCCGGACTTCTACCTGGACTGCTCCTTCCATGTGTCGGTGGAGAATAGCACGGGGTGCATGAAGTTGTCCAGAAGGTCGCTCGTTGGTATGGCAGCGGCGTGACGCTTTGCGCAGGACGAAGACGGCGCGTGACGATTTTCCGCGTCTAGCGGGTCCGACGGAAAATCGTCACTGCCGCCGCGAGGACGGATGCAAAGCGCCATGCCGCTGTCGCGCCGTGAACGCAGCTCTTGCCATGAGACCCTAACCGACGGCGGCGAGACGCGCGGTGAGTTCGGAAAGCGGGATGACGGACTCCGTGTGCGTCGCGCGCTCGCGCAGGATGACCGCGCGCTCGAGCGCCTCCTTGCGGCCCATGATGATGAGATACGGCGGGTTCATCTTTTCCGCGAGCCGCATCTGCTCCGTGAGCGATTCGACGCCGATGGACTGCGTGAGCGGCAGCCGCGCATGGCGGAGCTCGTCCGCGAGCCGCATGCTCTCCCGCTTCGCTTCCATGCCGATGTGCACGAAGACGAACCGCGGCTTCCGGCTGTCCTTCATCGGCTTCACGACGTCGCGGGAGGAAGAGGGGAAGCGGATGAGCGCGCCTACGGACGGCAGAGAGGATTTGAAGAATTGCCGCGCAAGGTCGTTATAGCGCGAACCCCAGGCGCGCACCTCGCCGTCCGTGCGCATCTCGAAGCAGGTGTCGGACCACGCCCCGCCTCTCGAGAGGAGGTGCGGAGAAAGCTCGTACGGCGTCGCGGTGTCTTCGAGGTATTCGAGGAGCTCCTCGAAATGCTTGCGGCTCGCCTCGGAGAGGTGGTCGGTCGAGGAAGGAAGGTCTTCCGCGCACGCTTCGCTG
Organism: Patescibacteria group bacterium; assembly: GCA_018969385.1. Lineage (GTDB taxonomy): Bacteria > Patescibacteriota > Minisyncoccia > Phycocordibacterales > Phycocordibacteraceae > C7867-001. Next base: position 21,480 of record JAGWYL010000004.1, on the reverse strand, counting down.
ATGAGCAGCTCGGCGGCTTCCATGAGATCCTTCTTCGCGCAGGTGACGCAGCGTTCGGGGAGCGTGCCGCCGTTCTTCCGGAAGAACGTGGTGAGTTCGCGCGAGAAACGCGCGCGCGTCTCCTTGTCGCCCATCGAGTTCACGCGGATGACGGGTTCTTCCTTCGCGAGGTCGGTCACGAGCGAGCGCACGGCACGGATGAGCACGGCGTCCGCGATGGGCCGTTCCGCGCCGAGCGCGTGGAACTGGATGGTGAGGTTCTTCGGCGCGGGACGTCCGGCGGCGGCGTTCGTGTGCCAGACGAAGAGCGGTTCATGCACGGAGGGAGCGAGGCCGAGCTCGCGTACTTGTTTCAGGAACGTGGCGACATCCTGCGCGACGGGGTCGAGCGATTCGAAGGGAAGTCCCTCCGGATACGCCATGCGCGTCTTCATGCCCTTGCGGCTCTCCGCTATCTGCGCGAACGGGGTGAAGCCGTAGTAATTCCCGACCAGGTGCGCGCGGCGCAGCACATCGTCCGGACGAAGCGGAAGCGTGCTCATGGCATCGGCGCCGCCGCGCTCGTCGTCGCGTGCACCGGAGCGTAGGTGGTCGCGCCCGGGAACAGCCCGAGTTCGGGAATCGGCAGGAGGCGGAAGATGACGCGCCCCATGATGTCGTTTTCGGGCAGCGGCCCCCACACGCGGGAATCGGAGGAGTTCGGGCGGTTATCGCCCATCATGAAATACTGGTCCGGACCGAGCGTCGTCGTCTTCGTGTACGTCGCGTCCTCGGCGGCGATGTACGGTTCCGTAAGCGTGAGCGTCGTGCCGTCGGGCTTCGTGATGCTCACGACGCCGCGGTTGATGGCCACCGTCTCGCCGGGGAGGCCGATGATGCGTTTTATGTAGAAGATGGAAGGGTCGCCGGGGTAGCGGAAGGTGATGACGTCGCCGCGCTGCGGCTTCTCGAAGCGGTAGGTGAGCTCGTCGACGATGAGGTAGTCCCCGTTCTCGAACGTGGGATGCATGGATTCGCCTTCTACGATGAACGGCTGGGCTATGAAGATGCGGATGGGGAGGACGATGACGACAGCGAGAACGATGAAGGTGAAAAACTCTTTCACCAACTGTCCAAAAAGCTTCATTGCGCGTCATTGTACGCTCGCTGTTCCGGCGCGCAAGTTTTGCGCTCAGATACGACCCCTGCGCACGCTCGTGCGCGATGTCCGGAGTCCGCTCGCGAGGCCGGTGTCAGTCTTGCGCAGCTCCGCTAGGCTGTCTCAAGACTGACACGCTTCGCTTCCTCCGGCCATCATCGCCCGCGCGTGCTTCCACGGTTACGCTAGTCGTGTTCATGTACGAGGAAGAGGGACGACCGTCCATAAAACGAAAGGTCGGGATGCCTTCGCTTGGTGCTGGGGTGTCATGCGTGCTCCGGCAGGAGTTCGCAACACTCGTTGGGAATGTACGCGAGTCGTTCTTTGGGAAACACGCAGTTCGAGTCCGTGTAGAAGATGCACTCCGCTCCCGCTGCTCCGTTCGCTTGCAGTGCAAGTGCGAGCTTTTCGAGGTCCACCGGGACGCCGATATGAAGGGACCCGACAGCGGTGACAATCTCAATGCCCTCAAAGAACTTCTTCAGTTTCTGCGGCGCGTAGTCCGGCGCCTTCGTGATGCGAATCCTAGCCACCTCCAACCTCCTTTTGAGATAGGTGCCGCATCAGTATAAACATTTTCCAGGAAAGTAAAGTTGCATCGCGTGCTAGGATTGCGCCATGGCTATCATCATCGCGGGGCTCGGGAATCCGGGAAAGGAATACGAGAAGACGCGGCACAACGCGGGGCGCATGGCGGTGGAACTGCTTGCGGAAGAGGAGGGGTTCGAAGCGTTCGCCCTGAACAAGACGGCGAAGGCGCTCGTCGCGAAGGGTGCGCTTCGCGGCGAACCCGCCGTCCTCGTCCTTCCGGAAACGATGATGAACCTTTCCGGGAAAGCGGTAGCCGCGTTCGTGAAGAGCCCGAAGGCGGCGAAGAACCTGCTTGTCATCCATGACGACCTCGACCTGCCGCTTGGCGTCATCAAGATGGTCGTCGGGCGCGGCAGCGGCGGACATAAGGGCGTGGAGAGCATCATGCGCGCCGTGAAGACGAAGGACTTCGCGCGCATCCGCATCGGCATCAGCGGGAAGGGAAAGAAGAATCAGGCGAAGAAAGTTTCCGGCGAAGAGAAAGTCGTGAAGCACGTCATCGGAAAATGGAAGCCTGCGGAAGCGGCGGTGCTCGCGAAGGTTCTGAGGAAAGCCACGGAGGCCGCGCGCATCTATGCGGCGGACGGCGCGGATGCAGCCGTCATGTTCGCGAACACGCGCTGAAACGCCTATGCCTTGCAGGCTAAGCCTGCAAGGGTGCGAAAGGCCCGGCAGCGCTTTGCCGGGCCTTTTCTTTTCTTGTGACGCGGGTTGCTGGTATCATCGCTGCATGAAAACCGAAGTGAAGTTCCCGCTGCGCACGCGCTTCGCGCAGGACATCGTCTGCGAGTTCCTGCCGCCCGCAAGGAAATCGGACAAGGTCGTCATCCTCGCGGGGGGCGCGCCCGCATACCCGGGCAAGAACGGGAAGCTCATGGCTTTCTTCGCGGAGGCGGGCTACTGGGTCTTCGTTCCGCGCTATCGGGGCACGTGGGAGAGCGGCGGCGTGTTCCTGAAGCACTCCCCGGCGGAGGACCTCGTTGCCGTCATGGACGGTATCGCGAAGGGGTTCGTCGATTACGCGAGCAGGGCGAAATTCCGCGTCCCGCATGCGAAGTATTTCCTCATAGGGAGCTCATTCGGCGGACCGGCGGTCATCCTCGCTTCGCGCGACCGCCGCGTCTCGAAAGCGGTGGCGCTCTCGCCGGTCACGGACTGGACGAAGCAGGAGGGGACCGCCGAGCCGCTCGAGCTCATGTCCGAACTCGTGCCGCTCACGTTCGGCGAGGCGTATCGCGCGCATCCCGGCGTGTGGAAGAAGCTCGCGAAGGGCGATTTCTATAATCCCGCATGCGAACTGTCGAAAATGAAAGCCCGCCCGAAAACTAGGACATCGGATGTCCTAGTTTTCGGGAAGAAGCTCCTCATCATCCATGCGAAGGACGATGGCGTGGTGCCGTTCGCGCCTGCGCAGGAATTCGCGAAGGCCGCCGGTGCGGCATTCGTCGCGCTCCGGAAGGGAGGGCACCTCGGTCTCGGCGCGCTCGTGAAGCCGCGCATCCGGGCGCGCGTCGGCCCGTTCCTCAAGAAGAAGTAGCGCCGGCAGGTTTACAAGCGCACGGGTATCGGGGGATACTGTCTGCGAGAGTTCTCTATCATGCGTACCCGGGGAACGCTCCTCTCGATAATCGAAGCTACTTCAACCGCAACGCTGGGAGGCAGTCATGGCGGGAACGATAGTATCGATGCGTCTTAAGAATCTCGTTTCAGAATCCGTCGTCGCGAAGATAGTCGACGACTCGAACGCTCGCTTCTGGAAGGACGTGCTCGGCCAGAGCAATCATCAGGCATGGAACGGCCGGCACGAATGCGAAACCCGCTACCACGTCAGCGCGGAAGGCTCTGCCGCGCAGGATTGGAAGGCGGAGGAGACGTTCTCCCTGGCCGGCATACATCTGCGCGGCGCGCAGACGATTCTTCGCCAAGGCGATTTCAAACCTCGCTGGGTCGTCCTCTGGTGCGGCCTCGCGCTCGTGTCCGTCCGGACGAAGGATGCGCTCAACTGCATCGGCGGCGCGATACTGAGCGCGAGCAACGCCATGCCGCTTCGCGGACGTTCGATGCCGCGCGGCCCGCATGCGTTCAGTCCGCTACTCGCGCCGCCGCTTGCGTATTCCTTCACGTACGTAAAGTCGGCGGAAGGAGGCTCATTCGAAGCGGACGAGACCGTCGTCTACGGCGGGTACGAGAAAATCTATCACGGAATCGTCCATGGGGGATTTTGCTCCTGACCGTTCGTGCGAAAGGGAAAGGGCCGGCGCAAGCGCCGGCCCTTTGACATCCCTCCCTCCGGATTATTTCTTCTCCTTCTTCGTGCCTGCGAAGGAAAGCGTCATGCGCTGGTCCTTCGGCTCGAAGAGCGAGATCTTGAACGGATAGCTCTTGCCGAGCTCGAGCGTCTCGCGCAGTTCGGCGGGCGACTCGAATTCGGACACGTGCACGAGTCCCGCGACGCCCTCTTCGATGCTCGCGAGCGCACCGTGCTTGTTGTACTTGATGACGACGCCCGGCACCTCCATGCCTTTCTTGTAGCGTTCGCCCGCGGTGTGCCACGGATTCTCCTTGAGCGCCTTTATGGAGAGGGAGACCTTGCCGTCCTTTATCTCGATTATCTTCACCTTCACCTCGTCGCCCACCGAGAAGAGCGCGCGCGGGTCTTCGACGAGACCCCAGTCGAGCTCGCTGATGTGCACGAGCCCTTCGAGTCCCTGCTCGAGCTTCACGAACACGCCGAAGTCCACCACGCCGGTGACTTCGCCCGCAAGGACATCGCCGACCTGGTACTTGTCGATGAGGGACGCCTTCTCTTCGTCCTCGCTTCCCGTGCGCTCGGAGAAGATGAGCTTTCCTTCCTTCGCGTCCGCGGTGATGATGCGGATGGGAAGCAGCTGCCCGACGAGCTTCTGGAGCTCGGAAAGTATCTTGTCCTTATCGCCGTCCGCGACGCGCGGATAGTGTTCGCCCGAAAGCTGCGACGCGGGCAGGAAGCCCTGGATGCCCTGCCAGGAAAGGATGAGTCCGCCCTTGTTCGCGTCCTCGACGGTGAGGTTGTACGTGGTCTGCGCGGCGATGGCCTGCTCGGCTTCGCTCCAGATGGCCGCCTGGCGCGCTTCCTTCAAGGAAAGCTCGATGTAGCCCTCGCGTCCTGCCGGGTCGGTGACCTTCGCGGTTATGGTGTCGCCCATGTTCGCCTTGCGAAGCACGTCCGCGGCGTTCAGGTATTCGCGGCCGTAGATGAGGCCGGTGCCGAACGGCGGCAGGTTCACGTAGAGGCGTCCGCGCCCGAGCGCGATTATGGTTCCTTCCACGAGGTCGCCTGAAGACGGCGGTGTCGGAATGGAATCGACGAGGCCGGCCATCGGGTGGCTCGGGTCCACGAACAGCGTTCCGGGGGCTTTCTCCTTGCTCCCTGCGGGAGCGGCAACTGCATCTTCTGACATGCGTAAAGCGGTGCGCATTTTCGGAGCCGGTACTCGTCCTTTCGGCGCGAGGGTTAGCCGGAACCTACTTCTTTGCACGCGATGGCGGGACTATACCACGGCTCATAGGGCGGCACAACGAAGCGCGGCGGCGCGCGGTAAAACGGCAGGGATAAAAAAGGACCCGCCGGAAAGGCAGGCCTTCGACAAAGTAACCCGTAAGGACTAAGGGGTCGTCGGCTCCGGACGGGCCACTCCCAACAAGGCTGTTGAAGTGATCCGGAGCCGACTCCCCGTTGCGGAGTCTTGGGATTTTTGTTACTGCGGTATTCCCGAACCGCTCGATTCAATTACCACGCGAACCCCTTCCCAAGCCGAGGCTTCATTCTTGCCGGCGCTGGCCGGTTAGGCGAGTTGTATCTTGTTGGCCTTTGGTGTCGCGACGCGTTCGATCGGTTCAGCGTCCGTCGACGACATCTTCGTGGCGATGGCAGGGGGCCCGTGAAGGGCCGGAGAGCCATCGGATTTTGTCGCGGTCATGGATTCCTCCGTGTTGCGACGTGTCGCCCGTCTATCCCGCTTCTTCGAAGACGGAACCGAGCGACCCTGGAAGGCTAGCACTTGCTCGCGATTTGTGAAGCGGGGCATGGGGACGGCCCCGTATACGATACAAGCCATGAACGAGTCATGGCCGTAGGGTTTTGTGCCGCGCCGGGGAAAGGAGCGCCCCGGCGCGGCGGCGATAAGGAATCAGCGGGACCGTAACGCGGAAAAGAAACGCCAAAGCCAAATCAGGATTGCTTCAGGGTTCCTTGCGATTCACGGTCCCAGTTTGTACATGCACACCTCCCAAACGAGATTGCCGGGTGAGCCTACCACAATGCCGAAAAAAGCGGTATAATGGGCGCACGATGGTTATCACCCACCACGGCGGCCAGTGCTTCAAAGTGACGCTCGGAGACCTCACGCTCGTCTTCGACCCCATCAACAAGGGAGGAACGCTCCCGAGCGTCCGCTTCGGCGCGGACATCGCGCTCGTCTCGCGCAACCATCCCGACATGAACGGCGTATCGGAGGTGACGTACGGAGAGAAGGTTCCCTTCGCCATCACCGGTCCCGGAGAGTACGAGCGCGCGGGCGTCACGGTCCAGGGGTTCCTCACGAAGAGCAAGTACGGGCTCGCGAAAGGCGAGGAGAGCGCCGTGAATACGGTGTACGCGGTCGAGCTTGAAGATATGACGCTCGTCCACCTCGGCGCGCTTTCCGAACCGACGCTTTCGAAGGAGGCGCGCGAAGCCATCGATGACATCGACGTGCTGTTCCTGCCGGTCGGCGGCGATGGCGTCCTCTCCGCGGGAGACGCGCATGAGCTCGCCGTATCGCTCGAGCCGCACATCATCATCCCGATGCACTGGTCCCGCAGCGGGACGTCCGGAGGAACGCAAGGCATGGGCGTTCCGAAGTCGCTCGAGGCGTTCCTCAAGGAGGAAGGGGAGACGCCGGAGAAGGTCGAGAAGCTTACGCTCAAGAAGAAGGATGCGGCTTCCCGCGACGGTGCTATTATCGTCATAAGCCCCTAGCCATGCAGCAATTCATCGCTCGTCTCAGGGAAAAGCCGGAGCACGTGCGCGAGCGCATCGCGCTCATGTCCGCTATCGGCGTGACGGCGGTCGTGGCCGTCGGCTGGCTTGCCGCAGCCGCCTCTTCGGGACTCTTCGCGCTCCAAGCGTCTTCCGTGGCGGAGGGCGTGGCGGCGGTCGGCGCGGGCGTCTCCCAGGCGGCCGCGGGATACGCGGCAGTGCAGGGCGCGAACGGTTCGAACGCCGCGAACGCGCAGCCGGCCATCACCGTCGTGAACGCCGGAGCCTCCGCATCCGCCACCCCGAGCACGGTCGGGCCGACGGTCATCCCGTTCTGACGTCATGGCGGAGAAAAGGAAATCGCCCGAAGAACAAGGCGCGCCCGTAATCGGCGCGCGCGTCATAGACCAGAGCATCGCGGGCGAGATGCGTACGTCGTACATCGACTACGCGATGACCGTCATCACGAGCCGCGCGCTTCCCGACGTGCGCGACGGCCTGAAGCCGGTGCACCGCCGCGTCCTCTACGCGATGAAGGAGATGGGGCTCGTCCCCGGCGGCAAGTTCCGCAAGTCCGCCACGGTGGTGGGCGAAGTGCTCGGCAAGTACCATCCGCACGGCGACACCGCCGTGTACGACACGATGGCGAAGATGGCCCAGGAATTTTCATACCGCTACCCGCTCGTCCTCGGCCAGGGAAACTTCGGTTCCATAGACGGCGACTCGCCCGCGGCCATGCGCTACACGGAGGCGAAGATGTCGCGGCTCGGCGAAGCGCTCCTCACGGACCTTGAGAAGGACACCGTCGCTTGGAACCCGAACTACGACGCGACGCGCGAAGAGCCGCAGGTGCTTCCGTCCGCGCTCCCGAATCTCCTCTTAAACGGCACGCTCGGCATCGCGGTCGGCATGGCGACGAACATCCCGCCGCACAACCTGCGCGAAGTGGTGGATGCCGCGCTCCATCTCATAGACGAGCCCGACGCGACGACGGACGACCTCCTGCGTTTCGTGAAAGGACCGGACTTCCCGTTGGGCGGCGTCGCGTTCAATCAGGCGGATATCCGGCACGCCTACGGCAACGGCAAGGGCGGCGTCGTGGTGCGCGGCGAGGCGGAGATAGCGGACGACGGCAAGAAGGATACGAAGATAGTCATCACGTCCATCCCGTATCGCGTGAACAAGGCGGAAATGATAGCGCGCATCGCCGACCTGGTGCACGAGAAGAAGCTCGAAGGCATCAAGGACCTGCGCGACGAATCCACGTCCGACATACGCGTCGTCGTCGAGCTCAAGGGCACGGCGCATCCGCAGGCGGTCCTGAACGCGCTCTACAAGCACACGGAGCTCGAGACCACGTTCCACTACAACATGCTCGCGCTCGTGGACGGCGTGCCGGAGATGCTTTCCCTGAAGGGCATGCTCGAGCATTTCGTCGAGCATCGCCGCGAGGTGGTGAAGCGCCGCACGGAGTACGACCTCCGCAAGGCGGAAGAGCGCGAACACATCCTGCTCGGCCTTTCGAAAGCGCTCGACCATATAGATGAAGTCATCGCCATCATCAAGAAGGCGAAGGACGTGCCGACGGCGGACCTGGAACTTCGGAAGCGGTTCAAGTTCTCGGAGCGGCAGACCGCGGCCATCCTCGCCATGCGCCTCCAGACGCTGGCCGGACTCGAGCGTAAGAAGATAGAGGACGAGCTCACGGAGGTGCAGGAGCTCATCAAGAAGCTCAGGGACATCCTCTCCTCGCCGAAGAAGATACTCGCCGTCGTCAAGAAGGAGCTCGCGGAACTCGCGGAGAAGTACGGAGACGACCGCCGCACGAAGATAGTGCGGGGCGGCGTGCAGAACATTTCCGTCGAGGACCTCGTGCCGGACGAAGAGTCCATGCTCGTGCTCACGGAGGGCGGGTACGTGAAGCGCACGAATCCCGCGGAATACCGGCGCCAGAAGCGCGGCGGCGTCGGCGTCGTCGACATCGCCACGAAGGAGGAGGACGTCGTCCTGCACTTCCTCGTCGCGTCCGCCCATTCTGACCTCCTCTTCTTCACCACGCTCGGCAAGGTGTACCAGCTCAAGATGTACGAGATTCCGGAAGGCAAGCGCGCCACGAAGGGCAAGAGCATCATGAACTTCCTCCCGCTCGCGGGCGACGAATCCGTCACGAGCATCCTGGCCGTGCCGAAGGGCGCCGCGCTTGACGCGTCCTCCGTGGTGCTCGTCACCCGGGAAGGCGTCGTGAAGCGCGTCGCCGCGAAATCGTTCTCCGACGTGCGCAAGTCGGGCATCATCGCCATCAATCTCAAGAAGGGCGACACGCTCATCGCCGCGGATAGCGCCGCGGACGGGGACAGCGTCTCGCTCGTGACGAGCAAGGGGCAGTCCGTGCGTTTCGATACCGATGAGGTGCGCGAGATGGGCCGCACGGCTGGCGGCGTGCGCGGCATGAGCGTGAAGAAGGGCGACCACGTCGTCTCGGCGCAGGTGGTGCGCGCGGAGCACGCGAAAGACGCCGCGCTGCTCGTCGTCATGGCGAAGGGCTACGGCAAGCATACGCCGATTTCCGAATACAAGATTCAGGGCCGCGGCGGTTCCGGCATCAAGACCGCCGAGGTGACCGCGAAGACGGGCGAGGTCATCGGGGCGCGCGTCGTCGTCGGCGACCTCAAGGAGGAAGAGCTCGTCGTCGTCTCGAAGAAGGGCCAGGTCATCCGCACGAGCGTTGCCGAAATCCCCTCGCTCTCCCGCGCCACCCAGGGCGTCCGCATCATGAAGATGCGCGAAGGGGACTCGATTGCGAGTATGGTGGCGCTGTAGTGCCTGCGCACCCGCTTACGCGCAGCTGGCGTTTCAGGAGGTATACTATATGAGTATGGGACAGAACGTGGATTTCAGAAAAATTCTGAAAAAGGAGCACGAACGCAAGTGGGTTGCATTGAATCCGGAGCAGACGCGAGTGATTGACTATGCGGAGGATCTTGCGGTACTGCGCAGCCGGCTTGGCGACCGCCGCGATGAAGCCACTTACATGAAAGTTCTGCCTACCGACGTCACGTTCGCGTTTTAGTTCGCTGCAATGGCTGCACGTTGGAAAGAATTTGACTTTTCATATCAGTGGGACGCTCAAGGCACGACGGTCGGCTATCGTCCGATAATTCCCGTTGAGCTCCGCAGCGACAGCGGTTCGATACGGGTGAACGCACTTATTGACTCAGGTTGTGACTGTACGATGCTTGAGGCCAGTCTAGCGGAAGCTCTAAGTATCAAACAGTTTTCAAATTCAGTTTCCGTCGGAGGGGTCACAGGAGAAAGACGGGATGCGTTCACGCACGATGTTTCCGTGACCGTGGATGGCTTTACGCCGTTCATGACTGACGCGACGTTCGTGCCTTCCTTGCCTTATGCTTGCCTCTTAGGCCAACGGCGCTTTTTCGATTTATTCGAAGTGAGATTCGAGAAGCATCGTCAAAAGTTCTTTATACGCCCCGCATAGCCAACTATGAAAAAGATTGTCACGACTACGCCGGTCGCGGATGCGGAGAAAGTTCGCGAGGCAATAGGGGATGCGGGCGGCGGGCGCATCGGGAACTACTCGTTCGCGAGTTTCAGCATGCGCGGCGTGGGGCGCTTCAAGCCGGAAGAAGGCGCGCACCCGGCAATCGGAGAAGTGGGGAAGATGGAAGAAGTGGAGGAAGAACGCATAGAGGTGGCGGTCGCGGACGACCGAGTCAGCGAGGTCGTCCGCGCCATCCGTGACGCGCATCCGTACGAAGAGCCGGTCATAGATATCTATACGCTCGGATAAACACGGATAAACAAGCGTTCGTCGGCGTCCTCATATTCTTATCAACAGCCGGTCGGCCAAAGATAAGAATACGGCGTATGCTGTGAGAATGGGAAAGATGGAAGAAGGCGCACGGAAGCGACGGCGCAAGCAGAACATACAGACGGCGGTGCTCATGGCGACTGCGGGCGCAGGACTGCTTGCCTGGGCGGCAATCGCGCCCAAGACGTTACAGCTGCTCAAATACGTTCCCGGACAGGACGCCTTGCTCGGGTACCGGGCACGCACGGCAGCCGGCCGACTCGTAACGAAAGGGTATGCGAAATGGGTGAAGAGTAACGGAATGAAGTTCCTGCGGCTCACCGCTACTGGCGAGAGAGCGTTCGCGCTTGAAAAAGCGAAGGCTGCGCTAAGCATACGGCCGCGCAAGTGGGACGGACGCTGGCGCATGGTGGCATTTGACGTGCCTGAACGCCAGCGAAGGGTGCGCGCACAGTTGCGCAGCGTCATGGCGGATATCGGATTCCTCCGTCTTCAGGACAGCGTATGGGTGTATCCCTACGACTGCGAAGACTTCGTCGCGATGCTTAAGGCCGATCTCAAGATAGGGCGAAGCGTGCTCTACGCCATCGTGGACAGCCTTGAAGGCGATGCGCCGCTCCGTGCCCATTTCATGCTGCCGAAAGGATAGCGAGCTATTCTTATCCATCGCCGACCGTCCAAAGATAAGAATGTCGGACGGAGAGGGGAGGTCCGGGTGCGGTTCGTTTCAGCGGGGAGATTCGGCTGATCGGATAAAAAATGGTGCCCGCCGACGGATGTCAGCGGGCACGTGCTTATGCGGTCTTCGAGCGGGTCTCAAGGTCCGGAAGGATGTCCGCGATGCGCGCAAGGATGGTATGGAGCGAGACGCACTCGGCCTCCATGTCCGCGAGCTGTCGCTTGAGAAGTTCGCCGCTTTCGGTTCCGGCGAGCTCGTCGAGCCGTTCGAGGTTCTCTCCGTAGAAGAGCTTGAGCGTCTCGTCGGCGATGCGCGCCGGTTCCGAAAGCTCGCGCCTCGTGAGCGCGAGTTCGCGGACGACGCGCGCGAGGTCTCCGCTATGGTATGCCTCGATGGCCTTCTGCCGCCGCTCCACTTTCGCTCTCGCGATCGCGTACGGGATGCTCGTCCTATGCTCGAACGAGTATGCAACCTTGAACGCCCTCCAATCGCGTTCCATGAGCGTGGCGAGCAGGAGCTCGACCGCGTTCGGATTCTCGTGGGTCATGTCGCTTCCTCGCGGTTTGCGGTCTCTGCGCTGATTATACGACAAAAATCTATTTTGTGAAAGCGAACGTCCCGTCTTCGGCAAAGCGAAGACGGGACGTGTCCGGGCGAATAGCGTCATGAGACATGCTCCGCGCCCGGCAGGAACAGCTCGAGCTGCGCTTTGCGCGTCCGCGAGACGGCGATGAGCATGGCGCGACCGTCTGTGTGAAGCGGCTTCGACTCCCAGAACGCGATGTTCCGGAGCGCGGTCCGGTATTCCTCGCGGAAGTACGCGAGTACGGCGATGCCGTCGCCCGCATGGAACGCGCGGAGCGCGGCTTCGGCGCGTCCGTATGCGCGCACGGACGCCTCCGCGGTGATGTGCTTCGGCCCATACTCGGCGCGCGCGACGCGCCAGATCTCCGCGGCGACGTAGAGGTCGCCCTCAAGCAGCTGGCGAAGGCGGTCACGCATCGTATCCATTTCCGCCTCCCGGAATCTTGCCTGGACGAAGACTCGCAATCGCATCGTCCGCAAGCTCGACGAGCCGCCGGTAGAACGCTATCTCGCCATCGGCGAACTCCCCGCGTTCCGGATGCGCCCGAGCGCGGTTCCAGGATTCGATGGCGCGCAGCCATTCCTGCTTGCGCTCGATGAGGAATGTCCGCGCGGGTCCGACGCCGTCCCTCTCGAGCGTCGACAAGAGCTCGTGAATCGTGTCCAGGCGTTCGCGGATAAGGAGAGCCGCTTCGTCCCCGCCGTCCCGCGGCAAGGTGAGAAGCCGGACCTTGTATGTGTCGTTCAGGATAAGCAGGAATTGCCGCAAGGCATCAGCAGCCATCGTGGCCTCCATCGGTTGGGTTAAGGTTCAAGGGTTCGTCCGCACTATGCACGCCCGCGCCCGATTTGTGAATATGCCTTCGCCGGCTACGACGCGAAGAGTCCGCGTACGAGGGGCTGGGCGTCCGCGCCGCGGGCGGCGATAGCGTGCGCGGCGGAGAGGAGCGGAAACGCATCAGTGATGAGGCCCTGGTCCGCGAGGATGCGCACGGTGCGGTAGCCTTCCACGGTCTTCGCGGCCGCGCGCTTTTCGATGTCCGCGGGAGCGAGCGCGGCAAGCTCCATGCCGAAGGCGTGGTTCCGGCTCGCGTTCGAGAGCGCGGAGAGGGCGAAGTCGCCGAGCGCGCCGAAGCTTACGATGTCCGGCGAGGCGCCCTCGGCCTTCGCGAACGATTCGAACTCGCGCACGGCGGCGGAAAAGAGCGCCGCGCGCGCGGAGCGACCGAGCTCGATGGCGTCCGCGTAGCCGAAGAGGAGCGCGTAGACGTTCTTCATGACGCCCGCAAGCTCGACGCCGCGCACGTCGTCCGTCGCGTCGAGGAGCAGGTTGCCCTTCGCGAGGAGCGTCGAAAGGAGCGCGCGGTCTCCAGCGTCCTTCGCGGCGATGGTGAGGCCCACGGGTCTCCCGGCAAGAAGGTCATCCGCAAGAGACGGCCCGAACACGGCGGCATACCGGAAGGTGATTCCGGAAAGCGCCTCCATGACGACGGCCTGCGGCATGCGCCCGCGCTCGTCCATGCCTTTCGCGGTGTTCACGACGAGCGCATCCCTAAACGCGCTTTGATTATCCGCGAGGGCTTCCGGGAGCGCGGCGGCGGGCACCGCGAGGAAGACGACGTCGAACGGCCCCTTGCCGGCGAGCGTCTCGCCCGCGTCCACGCAGACCGGTTCGACGCCGCCGCGCGAAAGTTCGGCGCGGATGGCCTTGCCGAACGCTCCTTGGCCGATAATGCCGACAATCATCGAGAGAGCATACCACTTCCGTTCCCGCGCCGCGGAGCGGCGCGGGATGTTGATTGCACGGACGCCGCGTTCCTGCGCGTGCTATCGTATCGATATGGATTTCAGCGACCCGAAGGCGAACATACTCCAGCTCGGATTGCGCGAGGGCATGCGGGTATGCGACATCGGCGCGGGTTCCGGCCACTACGCCGTCGCGGCGGGGAACATCGTCGGCGAGGACGGGAAGGTTTACGCCGTCGACGTGCAGGAAGACATCCTGAAGCACGTGCGCGACCACGCGAAGGAGCGCGGGCTCCATAACGTGGAGACGATATGGGGCGACGCGGAGAAGGTCGGCGGCACGACGCTGCGCGACCATGTCGCCGACGCCGTCATCCTCTCGAATACGCTCTTCCAGCTCGAACGGCGCGATGAGGCGGTGAAGGAGATCCGCCGCATCCTGCGTCCGGGAGGGAAGCTCCTCGTCATCGACTGGGCGGGCGCGTACGGCGGCATGGGACCGTCCGGCGACCGCGTCGTAACGGAGTATGCCGCCGAAGACCTCTTCATCGGCGGCGGATTCCATAAGCTGAAGGATTTCCGCGCGGGGCCGCATCACTACGGCATCGTCTTTACCGCGCCATAAGGATTCCCGAACTGCGGATATGAAACCCTTCCAGCTCGTCGTCGTCGCCATCTTCGGATTCCTCGCGCTCGCCGGTCTCTATGTCTTCGCGAACTTCACCGGCGGAAGCGGCGGTTCGAGCATCGGCACCGTGCTCATCTGGGGCGTGCTGCCGCAAGCGGCGATGCAGGCCGCCATCGCGGACGAGGCGAAGACGAATACCGCGTATAAGAACGTCACGTATGTGGAGAAGGACCCCGCGACGCTTAACGACGACCTCGCGCAGGCCATCGCCACGGGGAAGGGCCCGGACCTCGTCCTTGCTTCGCAGGACCTGCTGCTTCCGCTTGCGAACAAGCTCGCCGTCATCCCGTACGCGTCGCTCCCGCAGCGCACGTTCCTCAATACCTATGAAGGCGTCTTCGGCATCTATCTCACGCAGACAGGCACGTACGGCGTGCCGCTCGTCGTCGACCCCATGGTGCTCTATTACGACAAGACGCTGCTGCAGGACGCGGGCGTTGCCGCTCCGCCCTCGGCATGGGAGCAGTTCGCCGGGCTCGTCCCGCTCCTCACGAAGCAGACGAACGCGCAGTCGATACAGCAGAGCACCATCCCGTTCGGCGGGTACGGCAATGTCGAGCACGCCGCTTCCATCCTCTCCCTCCTCATCCTCCAGGCGGGTTCGCCCGTGACCATGATGTCCGCGAGCGGCGGCATGCGCTCCGCACTCGTGCCTGCAGGCGGCTCGGCGCAGACGGCGCCTGCGACCGCCGCAGTGCGCTTCTATACGCAGTTCGCGGACGCCGCCAAGTCCGTTTACTCCTGGAACCCGTCCCTGCCGAACTCGCGGCAGTTCTTCCTTGCGGGAAACCTCGCGTTCTACCCCGGATTCGCGTCGGAAGTCCCGTCGCTCTCCGCGGCGAATCCGAACCTGCACTTCGACATGGCGCCCATCCCGCAGGCGGCCGCAGGCGGCGTGAAGGCCGACTACGCGCTCGCGTACGCCTTCATGTTCCCGTCCGCGTCAAAGAACCCCAGCGGCGCATTTACGGTTGCAGAGGCGCTTTCCGCGAGCGCATCCATGTCGGCAATCGCGAAAGCGACGCACACGGCGCCTGCGAGCACGGCGCTCCTCGCCCCGGACCCCGCCGACCCGTACCAGGCGGTGTTCTATCCGGAGGCGCTCATCGCGAAGGCCTGGTTGTCCCCATCGAGCGCGACGACCGACGCCATCTTCGCTGCTATGATTAACGACGTGACGAGCGGCAGAGAGACGGCGGACAATGCCCTCATTTCGGCGGGCCTTTCGCTCGACGCCGCCCTCAAGAACCTCTGATATGCACGGAACCCATTTCAAAACCTCCGTCTCCCCGTTTGCGGCGGCCATCCTCCTTTTCGCATTCATGAGCGTCATCATGTGCAGCCTTCCTCTTGCGGCGGCGCACGCGCAGCCCGTCACGAACGGCGGCACGCCGAACAGCCAGCCGGTCACGAATGGCGGCAACACGACGCTTCAGAACCCGCTCGGCTCGAACTCATCGCTTCCGAATCTCGTCACGACCGTGCTTACGGCGCTCGGAACCGTGGGCTACGTCCTTGTGGTGCTGGCGCTCGTGTATACCGGCTTCCTGTTCGTCGCCGCGCAGGGAAAGGAGGAAAAGATACGCGAGGCGCGGCAGGCGCTCATCTACACCGTCATCGGCGGGCTGCTCCTGCTCGGCGCGAACGCCATCTATCTCCTCATACAGGGAACGGTGACCGCGATAAGCGGCGGATAGCATGACTCGGCTTCCTCGGCGTGCCGCCTATGCCGTCGCCGCGATTCTTGGCGCGGTACCCGCTGCCGCGGCGGCGGCGCAGGCGCAGACCTTCTCCGGCTTCACGGGCGCCATCGTCAGCGTCGTCGACAAGGGTCTCATCCCGCTCCTCTACGCCGCCGCCTTCCTCGCCTTCCTCTGGGGCATGCTGAATTACTTCATCATAAAGGCCGGCGAGGAACGCGGCAGGGAAGAGGCGCGCGGCTTCATCCTGTGGGGCCTCGTCGGGCTCGTCGTCATCTTCGGCGTCTGGGGCATGGTGCACCTGCTTCTCAACACGCTCTTCATCGCCGGCTAGGCGCTTCGCGGTTGTCCCCATGAAGGGACTCTCGGCCTATTAACGGTGCTACACTTACTCGGTACCAGCATTACCTCATTGCCCATGCGCACGACAGTCGTCATCGGTATCCTATTCTTCTCACTGCTTGTCGGTTTCGCCCCGTCCGCCGCCTTCGCGTGTACCACGAACGCCGAATGCCCTTCTGGCCAGGACTGCAACCTGAACGGGCAGTGCGTGAGCTACAGCAATCTCACCCCCTCCACGCCGCAGAATCTCTCCCAACTCTTCCAGACGCTCATCACGCTCATCAACGACGTCGTACCGCTCGTATTCGCAATCGCCTTCATCGCCTTCCTCTGGGGCATCTTCCTTTACTTCATCAAGGGTGCCGATGACGAGTCGAAGCGCGAGACGGGCCGCGAATTCATCCTCTATGCCGTCATCGGCTTCTTCGTCATGTTCGGCATCTGGGGAATCGTGAATGTCGTCAACAACACGTTCGGCTTCAATGACCAGTCGAAGCCGAGCCTGCCCTGTTTCGGCAATTCGAGCGACTGCAACACGACACAGGGCGGCTGATTTCCTCTGGAAATCGTTTTCCACACTATCGTCCTCGCCGCATTGACTAACGCTCGAAACCGGTTACCCTTAAGTCACTAGCAATAAATCATCCTATGAAGAAACTCGCTTACATCGGTGCCGGACTTTTCCTCCCGCTCCTCGCGTTCGCCCAGATCAGCAACGCTTCCGACCTCGGCAACACCATCATCGGCCTCATCAACAATGTCGCCGTTCCCGTGCTGTTCGCCATCGCGTTCATCGTCTTCATCTTCGGCGTCTTCCGCTACTTCATCCAGGGCGCGTCCGATGAAGAGGCGAAGGAGAACGGCAAGTCCCTCATGCTCTGGGGCCTCATCGGCTTCTTCGTGATGGTGTCCGTGTGGGGACTCGTGAACATCATCCGCGGAACCTTCAACCTGAACAACACCGCCGCCACGTACCCGACGGCTCCGTACACGTCGAACGGTCCGTACTAGTCCGAGGACCCTCCGTCCCCCCGATGTGCAGAAGCCCCGCGAGATTTCGCGGGGCTTCTGCTATGATAGGCAGCATGGCTGCAGCACTGACTCCCGCCACCTTCCTCGCGAATGTCGAAGGGGCGATAGTGAACCCGCTCATCACGCTCATCGCGCTTGCCGCATTCGTCCTATTCCTGTGGGGCGGCGTCGAGTTCATCATGAACGCGGGCGACGAGAGCAAGCGCGAAGAGGGGAAGAAGAAGCTCATCTGGGGCCTCGTCGGCCTCGTCGTCATCTTCGGCGCCAAAGCGATACTCTCCATAGCGCTCGCGACCTTCGGCATTACGCCGCCGGCATAGGCTCTCGCATAAAAAGAAAAGGGACCCCGCAAGCGGCAGTCCCCTTTGTCCGCCGCGCCATTATGGCGCGGCGGACTTTCTCATCGACCCGAAAACATCCGGCTCAGGATGCATCACCCTTCTTGATGCAGTGGTATCCCATACTGAAGCCGTCACCCGCGTGCGTGGTCTTGAAGTACCAGCGCGGCGCGGGTTGCATCTTGTCGACCGGCGTGTCCGACGTGTAGCACACGTCGTAGTCGGTACAGACGGCGTACCGCCCGCTCGTAAACGGGATGGTCGGCACGATGTCCGTGTTCCCGGTGAAGATGAAGCGCGAATGCTGCTTCACGTGCGGCGGAACGTATACGTTACGTTCCTGTCCGTCGCACGCGAGGTCGGCATTCGCCTCCTGGACCGCAACGAGCGCGGCCCGAGTCTTCACCGCCTCGGCAGCTTGCTGCATCTGCATCGACTCGGCAAAGGTGCCGAGCATCGCAAGCAGGAAGAGGGCCACGAAAGCCCAGGAGAGGATGTGCAGCTTCGCCCTCACCGAACCGGTCTTTCCGCCGCTTGTCGCTGCGACGGCGAAACCGAGCCCGAGGATGACGAATAGCCACGCGCCTCCCGACCACTCCACCACGCCCTCGGGCGACGGCGTCGGAATCCAACCGAGGAGTCCGAAGAGGAGCACGAAGCCGAGGATGCCGCCGAGCGCCCAGTAGAGCATGTTCCAGCGCCCGGCGCGTTCGGTGACGATGCCGAACAGGGTGGGGGCACCGCCTGCGCCGTTTTGCGGCGCAGGCGGTGCCGTTCCGCGTTGCCGTCCGTTCCTGTACACGGAAATGCCGACAGCGATGATGGATGCGCCGACGAGGAACAGGATTAAGAGGAACGTTGCCATGACTACCCCCTATGGGTTTGCCGCGGCGGCTTCCGCCGCGGACAGGTTATGCGCGAGTCCGCGCTCCAAGTCGTCTAGGTTGGAGAGGATTGCCTTCGCGTCCTCCGGAGTTTTCGCTCCCGATTCTTCGAGGGCTTCTCCAAGCCCGGGAATCATCTTGACGAACGGATTGTTCGCCCAGATTATTTTCTCACCTTCGCTCGGGTTCCTCATCGCATTCAGTTGCTCGAGGAATACCGCGCGATTGCCGCCTGCAAGGAGGACGCGGAGCTGCTGGAGGTTCGAGAAGGCCTTCGCCTTCCCGCGCAACCGTTCAGCATCCGCATCCGCCGCACCGACTGCACGGGTCGCATACGCCTTGGCGTCGGCTTCGATTCTCGTCGCGCCCGCTTCTTGGCGCGCGACGTACTTCCTCGTCACCGCAGCCCCGAGTTCCGCGCTTGCTCCCGCGGACAGCTCGACGTTCTGGATGTTGCTGATTTTCACCTTGACGCCGTATGCGCCCAGGCCGCGCTCATTTTCCGGAAGGGCGATGGCCTGTCCCGGAAAAAGTCTGTTGAGGTCGCTTATCTTCGTGGTGTACGCTTCCGGCGTATCGGTTCCGACCTCCGTCTTAAGCTCGGAATACGTCCGTGCGCCGCCGTAGTTGCGGCTTGCGCGGATGATTGCGGCCGAAGTCGACGTGAGCCAATCTTCGGTCTCGAAGAAGGCCCGGTAGAGGTTCGTGATCTGCAAGGGGTACACCCCCAGCATATCGACGGTCGGACCGATTCCGTCCGCATCTTTGTCGGAATCGACCTCGTCTCCTTTTTCCTTGTCGCTTTCCCCGCCTTTCGTTTCGATATCAGGGGTGACGATGACATAGGGGAAGTCGATGAGGTAGCCGAAGTCGGACTTCTCCACGCGGTGTCGCAACTTCTGATGGCCTCGCTCGTCGGTGACGAGCTCGTTCCAGTCGAAGTCGTAGACATAGACCGCATAGTTTTGCCACGGCCACCCGACCCAGTAGAGCCCCAGATGCTTCAGAAGCGGCCGGAGGAACTGGGGGGCGTGGTAGTCGTAGTACTCGTCGCCGTGTTGGTTCGGAAGCATGTGGTAGTCCTGTTTCGCCTCCTCATACCAGGGTGCCGCGGGATCGTTCACATGAAAGCCGCGAAGGTTCGCGATCATATGATGCACGCGTCCTTTAGGACCGCCTATCATGATGAACTTGCCTGTCCCTTCCTTGGTGGACGTCACCACGGCGTTCATCTTCGCCAGAACAGGGAGGATGAACGGCACGGATGCCGCAATGAGCGCGATGAGCACGAAGTCGGCGATAGCCCAGCCCGCGCCTGCGTAGAAGAAGTACCCGATGACCGCCAGCACGGCGATCGCGATGATGATGCGCTTTGTTGACATGACTTGCTCCGTCGTTTGTCCGGCAGCGCCGGAACAGTGGTTGATGCTGTTGTTTTCGGGACGTCAAAGACACTACGCCCTCTGCAGGAAAGTATAGCAACATAAATACGAAAAGTCAATGCCTGCGTAATGGTTCAATAGCTTGGAAACACCTGTGCCCTTAACAGCCGTTTCCAAGTCTCATGGCATATACCGACAATCCCCGTGCTCCCCGAGTCAGGAGAGATGCCGCCGCCTTCGCCAAGAAGCACGGCGTGCGCACAGCGGCGAGACGTTTTGGCGTCTCGCCCGGCACCATCACGAAGCGGATGCGGAAGGCCATGCGCATTGGCGAGCATCCCATACCCACAAAATCATCGAAGCCCAGGCATCACCCAAAGCAGATTTCGAACGAACTGGTCTGGCAGATTTTCAGTACACGATTGAGAGTGAAGAGGAGTGCTGAAGTGGTCCATCAAATCCTGAAGGAGCAAGGGGTCTTGGTATCACTCACCACAGTGAAGCGCACGCTCGACCGTACGGGACTCTTGAAGAAGCGCAGTCCCTGGAAACGCTTCCATCCGCATGTGGAGAGGCCGCTCGCAGAGCGGCCTGGCAGCTTGGTGCAACTGGATACCATCCATACCATGCTCGACCTCAAGAAGCGCATGTACACCTTCACCCTGATCGACGTATATTCCCGCTGGGCATACGCCAAGACATACCCGCACATGAATGCGGCCATCACGCTGCGCTTCCTTGCAGAGGCACAAGCACAGGCTCCGTTCCATTTCGAGATGCTGCAAACCGACCACGGGCCGGAGTTTGGGAAGTGGTTCGTCGAGCGAGCACAGAAGAAGCACCGTCACTCCCGTATCGGCAAACCGAACGACAATGCCCATATCGAACGCTTTAACCGGACGCTCCAGGAAGAGTGCTTGGACAAGGTCGAGCGGACGCCTGAAGCCTTCAACAAGGCTCTTGGGGCATATATTCCTTGGTACAACAGCGAGCGGCATCACTTCGGACTCGCTCTTTCCACGCCGCTTAAATACTTAAAGTGTTTCCAAGCTATTGATTAGAATACGTGCCTGGAGCGGCGTACCACCGCGTAGCTACGCGGTGGAATGGCGGTGCCTTTCCGCTCGTCTTGTGCTGGGGAGAGGACTCGAACCTCCATGCCTTGCGGCGCTAGCTCCTAAGGCTAGTGCGTCTACCAATTTCGCCACCCCAGCGTTCCAACACTATACCAAGTTGTGCACCTACCTGGGCTCGAACCAGGGACCGTCTCCTTAAGAGGGAGCTGCTCTACCAACTGAGCTATAGGTGCAAGTGAGGATAAGAACCGAACGAAGGAACTTTCATAATCTAACACATTTTATATTTGTACCAAGGGTGGGACTCGAACCCACATGAAGGTTTTTAGGCCCTCTCAGGATTTTAAGTCCTGTGCGTCTACCATTCCGCCACCTTGGCATATCTTCAGTATACGTGAGGCCCGGGCGGGAATTGAACCCGCGCATAACGGTTTTGCAGACCGTCGCGTTACCACTTCGCCACCGGGCCGT
>JAGWYL010000029.1 GCA_018969385.1 Patescibacteria group bacterium | reverse complement strand
ATAATTGGAAATCGCGCCACGGGGCGCGATTCGAAGTAACTTGAAAACAAGGAGGTAAGAAGACGGAACGATGACCAAGCGGCATCGCGGTTTTGTCATCGGCGTTGACGTCATCTCCGGACATGAGGTCTGGAAGGTGCGGGTCAACGACTCAAGGAGCGAACACCACGGAAAGAAATTCTCCGTGGCATCGGTCAATGAGAACGTGCGGCTGGCGAAGGGACTGAACGTCCATTTCCTCATCGGCACGGTCGACGACGAACACGGCAAGAAGTCTCCGCGGGCGGTAGACGTCCGCGTGGAAATCGAACTGAAGTAAGGTCAAACGGTCAAGGAGATAGACCATGAAGGAATTGTCATTCTGGGGCCTGCTTACGGGCAGCACCCTCGACGAAATCTCGAACGAGCTCCGTGAGCTTCACGCGCTCGAGGGCGAGATGAGCAGCGTCAAGGCACATATCAAGATGCTGCAAAGCCCTGACATGGAAGTTGTGAAAGCTGCCGTGAAGGACCTTCTCAAGGGTTCTGCCGGCGGCTTGCCGGTCATCGAGCAGGTTGCGTTCCAGTTCGGCGCGGCACACCAGAACATGCCGCTCGTTACGGCATGCCTGCGAGCCGATGTTCCCTGCTGGGTACACGGGGACGCCGGCAGCGGCAAGAGCACCGCGGCGGAAAATGCTGCGAACCTCTTGAATCTGCCGTTCGGCTTCATCTCTGTCGCACCTACGACGACGAAATCCGATCTGTACGGATTCATCGACGCGGGCGGCGCGTATCGGGCGACGATGTTCCGCAAACTGTTCGAAGGCGGCGGCGTATTCCTCATCGACGAGATCGACAACGGCAATCCGTCGGTCATCACGGTGCTGAATGCGGCGCTCGCGAACGGCATGTGCGCGTTTCCCGACGGCAACGTGAAGCGCAGTAAGAATGCGCGCATCGTCGCCGCGGCGAACACCATCGGCCGCGGTGCGGATATCCGCTATGTGGGCCGTAACGCACTCGACGCCACGACGCTCGATAGGTTCGCGTTCGTCCGCATGGACATCGACGAGAACCTGGAAGGCGCTTTGGCGGGCGAGCCGTACGACGCTTCGAAAATGACCAATATCGGCGCCGGCGGCCAAGTCACCGTCGACGACTGGTTCAGGTTCGTGAAGCGCGTGCGTCATGCGGTGAACGAACTCGGCATCGAGCACGTGGTCTCGCCGCGCGCCACTCTGAACGGCTCGCGGTTGATCCATGTGGGTGTCGGCCGGACGCACTTGGAGAACATGTGCATCTGGAAAGGCATCCGCCCGGAAGACCGCGAAAAGATCACGGCCTATGTGGCGGATCACCGCGGAGGCGATGATGCGTGAAGAGACTCGGGAGAAGGACGGAAGGACCTTCCACCTCCGGTACTACGACGGGTTGGGTGACTTCGTGTCGCGCGCTGAACGGGTCGAACGTGGCCATAAGGGAATGGAGTTCAACGGCATGGAGTGCGGCAGCCTCGCTACCGATGACAACAGGTGGGCCGGCACGAACTCGCTCGCTGAAGCGATTGCGTTCGCTCGGAGAGGATGGCCGGAAGGTCGTATGAAGATGCGGGACATGCGTAAACGGTTGAAGGTGGGCAACCTCCTGTCGAACGCGCAGCGTTTCGTGACTTCGTACGATGTTTCCGGTGACGAGCCGGATGTTGGACGGTACCTCTCTGGTGAACCGGAAAACATGCGCACGCAGTGGGACACGCTCGTCCCCCAGCGCGGCAAGGTCATTCGGTTCCTTCTCAACCGTTCCGCGTCATGCGGGACAGACGTGAGTCGGATCGTACGGCGCGGCGTCGCACTTCAGCTTGCGTTTGAGACGCTCCTGAAGCTCGGTTACGCTCCGGAGGTGTCGATATCGTTCGTCACAGGTGCGGGCTATTCCAGGATGGAGCAGTATGTTCCCATCCTTCGCGCGGGTGATCCGATAGATCTCGATACCTTGGCGTTTATGTTCATTCAGCCTGCCGTGCTCCGCCGCCTCTTTCTTGCGGTGACAGAGTGCGAGTCGAAAGACATCCGCAAAACCTACGGGTTTTACGAGCACGGCAGCTATGGAATGCCACAAGACCCGCTTCTCGCGCCTCCGCATGACCTGCTCATGAAATGGGAATACGGACTTGTGTATTCGGATGAGGAAGTCATTCCCATCACCTTCGACATACTGCGCCGCGTCGGCATCAAGATCGACGATAAAGCGGCGTAGCTGAAAGTTCTTGAGTTCTTTGCCCCTGCCTGCGCTCGCGCGGCAGGGGCTCTTCTTTTGTAAATTCGCATTTATCACCGCAAGCGGTATGCTGCCCGCTATGGAAATCAAGGCCGTCCGCACATCCTTATATAGGGAAGGCGAAGACCTCGCGGAGTTCGTCGCGGCACACGTGAAGAAGCTTCCGGAAAGAGCCGTGCTCGCCGTAACCTCGAAAATCGTCGCGCTCGGCGAGCGGCGCACGGCGCCCTTCGGGGATGAGGCGAGCAAGGCGCGCCTCATCCGAAGCGAAAGCGAGTGGCTCACGCGGACCAAGTACGTGTGGCTCACGCTCTCTGGCGGACTCCTCACCGCA
>JAGWYL010000025.1 GCA_018969385.1 Patescibacteria group bacterium | reverse complement strand
CGAAATGTTACCATATATTAATATATGGTAACATTTCGCGCCTTGAGACGGACGCGACGCGAGCGCTTCCGGCACCTCGCCACGATTCATCCTGGGATGAGGGTACGTTCGCGCGGCGAGCGATGTCCAAGCCCCGTGCTCGGTCATTGCGGAAAATGCGTTCTGCTCGTAGGGTAAACGGACATGAGCGGCATGACGTTCTCCATTCTGAAGCGCACGCGCCCCTCCGGGGCGCGTGCGGGCGTCATCCGTACGCCGCACGGAGAGATTCGGACGCCGGCATTCTGTCCGGTCGGCACGAAGGCGAACGTGAAAGGCGTCCTGCCGAGCGCGCTTCGCGAGCTCGGTGCCGAGGTCGTGCTCGCGAACACGTACCACCTGTACCTCACGCCGGGCGAAGCGCTCGTAAAAGCCGCGGGCGGACTCGGGAAGTTCATGGGCTGGGACGGGCCGACGATGACGGACTCCGGCGGCTTCCAGGTGTTCTCGCTCGGCGCGGCGTTCGGACGCACCATCTCGAAATTCGTGCAGGGCGAAGTATCCGAGAAGGAGGAACAGCTGGCCGTGTATGACGAGTCGGTCGCCTCGCAACACGGACAGCTCGCGGTCATCGACGAAGAGGGCGTGACCTTCACGTCGCACCATGACGGCTCTCTGCACCGCTTCACGCCCGAGCGTTCCGTGGAGATACAGCACGCGCTTGGCGCGGATATGTTCTTCGCGTTCGATGAGTGCACGTCGCCCACCGAGCCGTACGAATACCAGCAGGAAGCCATGCGCCGCACGCACGCATGGGCGCAGCGTAGCCTCAAGGCGCATCGCCAGAACATCGGTGCGGCGAAGCGCCAGGCGATTTTCGGCATCGTGCAGGGCGGTCGGTATGAAGATTTGCGTAAAGAAAGCGCGAAAGAAATCGGTGCGATGGGTTTCGATGGCATCGGCATCGGCGGCTCCTTTAGCAAAGAGGACATGCGCGGCGCGCTCCAAGCCGCGGTGGGGGAATTGCCGGAAGAGTTGCCGAAGCATTTTCTCGGCATCGGCGAACCGGGCGATATCCTCGAAGGCATCGCGAACGGCATGGACCTCTTCGACTGCGTCGCGGCGACGCGCATCGGACGTCACGGCTCCATCTATACGAAACGGGGCATCATCCATCTCACCGGCGAGCGCTTTCGCGATGACTTCACTCCGCTCGATCCGGAAACTAGGACATCCGATGTCCTAGTTTCCGGCGGCGAGCCGTTCACGCGCGCATACGTGGCGCATCTCATCCGCACGAAGGAGATACTCGGCTCGGTCATCTGCTCCATGCACAACCTCGGTTTCATCCTTTCGCTCGTTTCCGACGCTCGGCAGGCGATTCTCGAGAATCGCTTCGACGAGTATCGCGAAGCGTTCGTCCGCGATTACTATCGAGAGGACTGAACGAGCGTGCACGCTGCGGATGGCACAAGGCGCCTGGGAAGATAAGCAGATCGCCGGTGTGAACCGGCGATGCTGTCGTTTACTGCATGGTGGCGTGCTCGGCCAGATACGGCAGAAGCAAGCCAGGGACGCGCGAACAGTTCTTCTCGATTAGCGCGAGCTCCCGTGGCTCATAGAGAGCGCAACGAAAGCGATCAAGGATGAGCGTGAGCTCGCGGTTGACGAGCAGGTTCGCAATCGGAAGCGGGCACAGAGTGCCTCTGCTACTCTGCCAGATTGCGACGGTGCCGCGTATGTCTTGAAGCGGCTTTCCGTCAAGGCCGACGATTACCCGTTCATCGGAGCAGAGCATTTTGGCTTCATTCGCGAGATCGCGCGTGGTCTGATAGAGCACGTGGAATCGCGGGCATACATGGTACAAGCCTGTGCTGTCCGTCATGTTCGTAACTCCAAGGTTCCATCGTCATGGAAGCACGATGGTACCCGCGATGCAACGCGCGTGGTATCGTCATCGGCATGAAGGATACGTTCAGGCTCCACACGCCCTTTCCGCCCGCGGGCGACCAGCCGGCGGCTATTGCCGCGCTCGAGAAAGGGCTTGAGAAGGGTATGCGCCACCAGACCCTGCTCGGCGTCACGGGTTCGGGCAAGACCTTCACCATCGCGAATGTCATCGCCAAGCACGGAAAGCCCGCGCTCGTCATGGCGCACAACAAGACGCTCGCGGCGCAGCTTGCCCAGGAGTACCGCGAATTCTTTCCGGAGCATGCCGTCCACTATTTCGTTTCGTACTACGACTACTACCAGCCGGAGGCGTACATCGCGCATTCGGATACCTATATAGAGAAGGAGGCGCAGATAAATGCGGAAATAGACCGGCTCCGCCACGCGGCGACGCAGGCGCTCCTCACGCGCAAGGATGTCATCATCGTCGCCTCCGTGTCCGCCATCTACGGCCTCGGTTCTCCGGAAGAGTACGAGAAAGTGCACGTGAAGCTCGCACGCGGCGAGAACGTCGGCGGCCGCTCGGGGCTCATCCGCAAGCTCATCGGCATCTATTTCGAGCGGACGAACGCGGACCTCTCTCCGGGTTTCATCCGCGCGGTGGGGAACGCCGTGGAGTTCATGCCGGTGAACGAGCGCGCGATCTATCGCGTGACGTTCGATGGCGACCTCGTGGCTGAGATAGACGCGCTCGACGCGGTCTCCCGCGCGCGTACCGGAACGCCGGACACGGTCTTCGTATTTCCCGCGAAACATTTCGTCACGAGCGAAGACGAGCGGCAGCGCGCGGTAGAGGATATCAAGGCGGAACTCGAAGAGCAGCTCGCGAAGCTCGCGCGAGAGGAGAAGCCGCTCGAAGCGGAACGCTTGAAGCGCCGCACGCTCCACGACCTCGCGCTCATTCGCGAGATAGGCTACACGAGCGGCATCGAGAACTATTCGCGGCACTTCGACGGCCGCGCGCCCGGGGAGCCGCCCTCGACGCTCCTCTCGTACTTCCCGCATCGCGAAGACGGCACGCCGGATTTCCTCACTGTCATCGACGAATCGCACGTGACCGTGCCGCAGATAGCCGGCATGTATGCGGGCGACCGTTCGCGCAAGGACGTGCTCGTCGAGCACGGGTTCCGGCTTCCGTCCGCGCGCGACAACCGGCCGCTCCGCTTCGAGGAGTTCGAGGCGCGCGTCGGACAGGTCATCTATACGTCCGCGACGCCCGGCCCCTACGAGCGCGAACATTCGGTACCGCCCCACGGGCAGGTCGTCGAGCAGATCATCCGCCCGACCGGACTCATCGATCCCGAGCTTACCGTCCGTCCGGTCTCTGAGGGGGCGGGTGCCGAACGCGGCTATCGCGGCCAGGTCGCGGATTTCATCGACTCCGCGGAGACGGTCATCACGCGCGGCGGCCGCGCGCTTGCGACGACGCTTACGAAGCAGATGGCGGAAGACCTCGCGGAGTTCCTGCGCGCGCGCGGCATGAAAGCCGAGTACCTCCACTCCGACGTGAAGACCATCGAGCGCATAGAGATTCTCACGTCGTTCCGCAAAGGCACCTTCGATATCCTCGTCGGCGTGAACCTGCTTCGCGAGGGACTCGACCTTCCCGAGGTGGAACTGGTCGGCATCCTCGACGCGGACAAGGAAGGGTTCCTGCGGAGCGAGACGTCGCTCATCCAGACCATCGGCAGAGCGGCGCGCAACGTGCTCGGCAGGGTCATCCTCTATGCGGACCGCATGACCGGTTCGCTCGAACGCGCTATTTCCGAAACGAATCGCCGCCGCGCGCTGCAGCTCGCCTACAATGAGAAGCACGGCATCACGCCCGCCACCATCAAGAAGGAGATTCGCGACATAGCGGAGACGATGCGCAGCGAACATGAGAAGACCGTGGTCGAGCTCCTGGCGCTCGACACGCTCGCGTATAGGGACGACCCGGCGGCGTTCATCGCGGCGAAGCGCGCCGAGATGGCGGAAGCGGTCGAGGCGCTCGATTTCGAGACGGCCGCTCTCATCCGAGACGAGATATACGAGCTTGAGGGCAAGCAGCCGAAGGCGAAGCGGCAGGCGGCGGCTCCGCGAGGACGGCGGCGCTAGAAGCCGCCTTAAAGATTCGTCTCGTCCGCAGTCTCGGCCGCAGGTGTTCATTTTGCGGCAGTTCGAGCGTGCTATAGTCTGCGCATATGCCCTTGTGGGCCCTATTCGTGCTCCTCTTCGCGGTACTCGCATCCGTGAGTTCGCTCTCCACGTGGGCTTTCGCGACCACGGTGCTCACGCAGCTCGCGAGCGCGAACGAGTATGCTTTCGCGGTCTCGCGGGAAGCGTTTCTCGTCGCGGTAGTCCTGCTTGCCGTAGCGGTCCTCTTCTTCGCGCTCGGCGCGTTCATCGCCGCGCCGCTGCGCCGGCTCTCGGCGGCGGTCGACGAGTTCTCGCGGTCGGGCGCCTCGGTCTCGGTGCGGCTCCCGTTCGGCGCGCCGAGCGAAGTACGGCGCCTCACGAGCGCATTCGCGGCCATGGCGGAGCGTGTTTCCGCGGCGCACGCCCGGGACGAAGAGGTCTCGCGGGTCAAATCGGATTTCATATCGACTGCAGCTCATCAGCTGCGCACGCCGCTCACGGGCATCCGGTGGTCGCTTGAGGCGCTCGAACAGTCGGAGCTCTCCGCGGACCAGCGGGCGCTCGTGGCGAGCGCCACGCAGAAGAGCAAGGAACTCGTCGGCATCGTGAAGACGCTGCTCGACATATCGTCCATCGAATCGGGCAAATACCACTACGCATTCGCGGCTTTGGATGTGCGGGCGCTGCTCGAAGAGATGGCGCGGGACTTCGCGCCGATGGCGAACGCGCGCAACGTCTCGCTCATGTACGTCGCGGATGCGGAGCCGCTTCCCAAGGTGAAGGCGGACGGAGAGCGCATCAAGTGGGTTCTGAACAATCTTATCGAGAACGCGCTCCGCTACACGCCGGGCGGCGGCAGCGTCCGCATCACGGCTGAACCGCGCGGGGGACAGCTTGGCATCCTGGTCCGGGATACCGGCATCGGCATTCCGTCGAAGGATCGCGACAACATCTTCCAGCGCTTCTACCGCGGCGAGAACGCCATCGCCAAGGAGAACGCCGGCAACGGGCTCGGCCTCTATATCGCGCGGACCATAGCGAAAGACCACGGCGGGGACCTTGAATTCCGCGCGAACGACGACGGGCCGGGCACGACCTTCATACTTACCTTGCCGCTTTCCTAGGCGTGGTACTATTCCGCTATGCAGCCCACCAAGCTCATCCTTGTCGCCGAGGACGACCCGGTACTGAAGAACCTCCTCGGCCACACGTTCGCCGGGACGTACCAGGCGCTCTATGCGAACAACGGCGCCGAAGCGCTGAAACTCCTTGAGGAATACAAGCCGTCCCTGGTGATGCTTGACCTCATGATGCCGGACGTGGACGGATTCACCTTCCTCAAGATGGTGCGGAGCCGCACCGACGCGCTTAAGGACGTGCCGGTCATCGTCGTCTCGAATCTCGGGAGGGAGGAGGACATCGAACGCGCGAAATCCCTGGGAGCGAACGAATACCTCGTGAAGGCGGAGAACTCCGTCGAAGAGATAGTGGCGAAGATACGTTCGATTCTCGAGGCGCAGGCTTGATTCGCGTTCCCCCGTGCGGTGAGCCTCGCGATGCGAGGGACTTTCGCGCATCTGTGCTATGCTGGTCCCCGTACCTGCCCCGCCACGGGCAGGCCCGCACACGTGCTGCGGTACGTGTGCGGGCAGGGGTACTCATATGAAAAAGGAGAGCGCAAAGGAAATCCATACGCATAGGCACGGGAGCGACTGGCTTTCCGTGAAGGGCGCGCGCACCCATAACCTCAAGAATCTTTCCGTGGACCTCCCGCGCGGGGCCATGACCGTCATCACCGGGCTTTCGGGTTCGGGAAAGTCGTCGCTCGCGTTCGACACCATCTTCGCGGAAGGGCAGCGGCGATACGTCGAGTCGCTTTCCGCATACGCGCGGCAGTTCCTGAACCAGATGGCGAAGCCGGACGTGGACGAGATAACCGGCCTCTCGCCGGCGATTTCCATAGACCAGAAGAGCCGCTCCAATAATCCTCGCTCCACCGTCGCGACGGTTACGGAAATCTATGACTACCTGCGCGTCCTCTACGCGCGGGCCGGGCAGCCGTACTGCGTGAATCACGACGTGCCTATCGAGAAGCTCTCGAAGGAAGAGATGATAAAGATGACGATGCGGAAGCTGACGGCGAACGACGCATCGCATGCGGAAGTCCAGAAAGTGCAGGGCGTCTCGCTCGACAAGAGCGCGGTCACCGTGTACGCGCCGGTGGTGGTGGGAAGGAAGGGTGAATACTACCAGCTGCTCTATGACCTCCTGAACAAGGGGTATGAACGCGTGGTCGTGGACGGCAAGCTCCATTCGCTCCGGGAGAAGATAGTGCTTGACCGCAACAAACGCCATGACATCGACGCGGTGGTGGATACCATCTACGCGTCCGAATTCACGCGCGCGACCGCTGGCGCGCGCGAGCGACTCTCCGAAGCGCTCGAACTCGCGCTTCGCCAGGCGGACGGCCTCGTGAAGATACGGCACGCGGACGGAACGCTGGAGACGCTCTCTTCGAGATTCATCTGTCCGGAAGACGGCGCTTCGTTCCCCGAAGTGGAGCCGCGGCTCTTCTCGTTCAACTCGCCGTACGGCGCATGCCCATCCTGCAACGGGCTCGGTACCGAATCGCTCTTTTCCGATGCGCCGTGCCCGGTCTGTCTCGGCAAGCGCCTGCGTCCGGAAGCATTGAGGGTGTACCTCAAAAGTACCAAGCATCAGACGGAAGGAACCAAGCGGTCCTCCGAACTCCAAGCCCCGAGCTCCAACCTGGGCGTAAACATCGTGGATTTCGTGAACATGTCCATCGCGGATGCGAAAGCGTTCGTCGACTCGCTCGAGCTTTCGGAGATGAAGAAGGATATCGCCGCGCCCATCCTGAAGGAGATAGACAGCCGCCTCACGTTCATGCTGAACGTCGGGCTCGATTACCTCACGCTCGACCGCTCGGCCGCGACGCTTTCGGGCGGAGAAGCGCAGCGCATCCGTCTCGCTTCGCAGCTCGGGAGCGGGCTTACGGGCGCGCTCTATGTGCTCGACGAGCCGACGGTCGGGCTCCATCAGCGCGATAACGACCGACTCGTGAAGACGCTGCTCACGCTCAAGGAACTGGGGAATACCATACTCGTGGTCGAGCACGACGAGGACACCATCTACGCCGGCGACTATCTCGTGGACATCGGTCCCGGCGCCGGGACGCACGGCGGAAAGGTGGTCGTCGCGGGCTGGCTCGATGACCTGCTCACCGCTTCGACGAATGAGAGCGGTTCCGTGACGCTCGACTACCTGCGCGGCGACCGCGAGATTCCGGTTCCCGAAGAGCGCAGGACATCGGAGAAGGGCTGGCTGCGCGTGAAGGGCGCGACGCTTCACAACCTGAAGAATCAGGACATAGACGTGCCGCTCGGAAAGCTCGTCTGCGTCACCGGCGTCTCCGGCTCCGGAAAATCCACGTTCCTCTACGACATCCTGCATCGGAACCTGGCCGCACGCTTCGCGAAGCGCGAAGCGAAGCTCGAGCACGCGGCGTCGCTTTCGGGTACGGAATACCTCGGACGCGCGGTTCTCATAGACCAGTCGCCGATAGGAAGGACGCCGCGCAGCAATCCCGCGACCTACACGGGCGCGTTCACGCACATCCGCGACCTTTTCGCGGCGACCTCCGAAGCGCGCGCTCGCGGCTGGAAGCCGGGCCGCTTCTCATTCAACGTTCCCGGCGGCCGCTGCGAAGCATGCCAGGGCAACGGTTCCATCGCCGTGGAGATGCACTTCCTGCCGACGGTGTACGTGACCTGCGACGTCTGCAACGGCAAGCGCTTCATGAAAGAGACGCTCGAAGTCACGTACCGCGGCAAGAATATCTACGAGGTGCTTACGATGACCGTGGAGGACGCGTACGTCTTCTTCAACGACATCCCGGCTATCGCCGAGCGGCTTGAGACGCTTAGGTCCACGGGACTCGAATATCTCACGCTCGGGCAGAGCGCCACGACGCTTTCGGGCGGGGAAGCGCAGCGCGTGAAGATCTCGTCGGAACTCTATCGTCCGCATACGATGAAGACCATCTACCTGCTCGACGAGCCGACGGTGGGACTTCACTACGAAGACGTGAAGAAGCTCATCGAGATACTGGAGGAGCTCGTGCGCCGCGGGAACACGGTGGTGGTCATCGAGCACAATCTTGACGTCGTCAAGAGCGCCGATTACCTCATAGATTTCGGTCCCGAAGGCGGCATTCACGGCGGGAAGGTCATCGCGAAGGGCACGCCGGAAGAGGTGGCGGACGATGGGAAGTCCTACACCGGGCAGTATCTGGCGAAGGTGCTTAGGAAGAAACCCGGCAAGAAGCCTGCAAGGGAAGAGAAATGAAGCGCGCATGCGCAGCGGAGGAGAAGCACTCTCGTAGCCGCCTGCGCTTCTCCACGCGAAGCGTCGCAATGCAAAATGTTACCATATATTAATATATGGTAACATTTTGACTTCTCGTCCATCCGGGTGACACTGGGAATCTAAAGCCATGGAACGCGCCGACCTCAAGAAGTTCGACCTGCCCGACGTGCCGGGCGTGTACCTGTTCAAGAAGGGCAGGACGGTGCTCTACGTGGGCAAAGCCACGTCGCTTCGCGACCGCGTGCGGAGCTACTTCGACGATGACCTCATCGCGACTCGGGGACCGCGCATCGTGGACATGGTGACGAAGGCCGACCGCGTCGCGTACGAGACCGCCCCGACCGTGCTCGAAGCGCTGGTGCGCGAGGCGGCGCTCATCCGGAAATATCGCCCGAGCGCTAACGCGGAGGGCAAGGACGACAAGACCTTCCTGTACGCATGCATCACGGACGAGGATGTTCCGCGCGTCCTCGCCATCCGCGGCAAGGATATCGACTTCGACGCGAAAGCTTCTCGCGAACAGAAGCTGTCAGCCATCTATGGTCCGTTCCCCTCCGGCTACCAGCTGCGCGAAGGCCTGCGGCTCATCCGCCGCATCTTCCCGTTTTTCGATACGGACAAGCCGGTCACGCATGCGGGAAGGCATCATGTCGCCAAGCTGGAGTTCAACCGGCAGCTCGGCCAGTATCCCCGGAACCTGGACCGGAAGGGCTACGCGCGCTCAATCCGCAACGTGAGCCTCTTTCTCTCGGGAAGCACGAAAGAGCTGCGCGTGAAGCTTGAACGCGACATGCGGCTCGCCGCCAAAGAGGAACGTTTCGAGGATGCGGCGATAGTCCGCGGACAGCTCTTCGCGCTCGACCACATCCAGGACGTCTCGCTCATCAAGGATGAGAACCTCGAACGCGCACGCGCGCACGGACAGGAGGCCGACGCGCGCATAGAGGCGTACGATACCGCGCATATCTCGGGAACGGACGCGGTCGCGGTGATGACGGTGCTCGAAGGAGACAGCCCCGCGAAGCGCGAATATCGCACATTCCGCATCCGCGGCGCAGGCAACGATGACATCGCTTCGCTTCGGGAGACGCTTTCAAGGCGGCTGCCGCACACGGAGTGGCCGCTCCCGCGCGCCATCGTGGTGGACGGCGGCAGGACGCATAAGAAGGCCGCGGAAGCGGAGCTTAAGGACGCGGGAGTCGCGATTCCCGTCGTCGCGGTCGTGAAGGATGACCGGCACCGTCCGCGCGAAGTCATCGGTTCCCGCGCAGCGGGCATCACGGATGCGGACGCGGTGCTCGTGAATAGCGAAGCGCACCGGTTCGCCGTCTCGCGCCATCGCGCGCTCCGCTCCCGCCGCATGGGCGGGACGAACACCTCCCGGTAACCGCTCCCGTCCGGCTGCTGTTATACTAGTGCGTATGCACGGCACCGTCATCGGAGTCCTGCGCGGAGGTCCGTCCCGCGAACACGACGTCTCGCTCAAGACGGGCGCCGCGATAGCGGCCAATCTGCCTCCCGAGCGCTTCACGGTCCGTGATATCTACATAGACAGGAACGGGACGTGGCATGACCGCGGCGTTCCCACGACGCCGGACCGCGCTTTGCGCATGGTGGATGCGGTATTGCTCGGCCTTCACGGGGAGTATGGCGAGGACGGGGAAGTCCAGAAGCTGCTTGAGCGCCTCGGCATCCCGTACGCGGGCGCCGATTCGTTCGCGTCGTTCCGCGCGATGCACAAGCTCGTTTCGAAGGAGGCGGCGCGGGATGCGGGCCTTCTCGTTCCTGAGTACCGGTATATTACGGCGAAGGACGATATCGACGCGGGCGTGCGCGAAATCATCCGCACCTTCCATCAGCCGGTCGTGGTGAAGCCCGTGCGCTGGGGTTCATCGGTCGGCGTTTCCATCGTCGGCGGATACGCTCCCGTCTATGCGGCCATCGAAGAGCTGTTCGAGCAGGGCGCGGACGGCGTCCTCGTCGAAGAGCGCATCGTCGGCATGGAGGTGACGGCTGGAATCGTCGAACGTCTTCGCGGCGAGGCGCTCTACGCGCTCCCCATCGTCGAGATACTCCCGCCCCGGGACGCCGGATTCTTTTCCGCGGCGGTGAAGTATACGGGCGAGACGCGCGAGATATGTCCCGCGCGCATCCCGCAGCGCACCGCAAGGGCGCTCATGGCGAACGCGCGCGCGATACATGCCGCGCTCGGCATCCGCCACTACTCGCGTTCGGATTTTATCGTCACTCCCCAGGGGGCGTACTATCTCGAAACCAATACGCTGCCGGGCATGACGGAAGAGTCGCTCTTGCCGAAATCGCTCATGGCCGTGGGCGTATCGTTCCCTGATTTCCTTTCTCACCTCGTCGCGCTCTCGCTCGACGCACCCTCCGCTAGCGAAAACGAGCCGAAGCAGGTATTCTCTGATGCGAAGGATTGATTTCTTCAAGCGTAGCTCAGCGGTAACTTTTGAGAATCTTGGTGGGCCCTTAGCTCAGCTGGTAGAGCACCTCATTTGCAATGAGGGGGTCAGCGGTTCGAATCCGCTAGGGTCCACCAAGGTTCTCAATGCCTTCTTTTGGCTGGCGATCGACTCATAAAGGCATTTGACGCCGGAGAGCCTGCGTAGTTTGATTCCTCCGGATGTTTCGCATCCCTCCGAGAACCGCGACGGGTCTCGGAGAACCGAGAGCTGGCGCGACGCCAGTCTCAAAATGCGGCGCGACGCCGCAGGGAGACAGTGATGATTGCCATGTTCAATACGAAGATTTCGCTCCGGAACAGGATTCGCGGGCTGCTGAAAAGTCACCCGGCAGTCGTAAACCATCGTGAGGCCGTGTTGTTGAAAGAACTGCCTTGGGTAGAGCAGTTCATACCGCTCGGAAATCAGCTCATGGGCCATAAAGTGTGGCGCCTTGATGAAGCGTACGTTCTGGAAGAGAACGCGCCTCGCGTGCTCGGACTCGTGACGGCGTCTGGCGTGGTACTTGCACGCTCCATCTGCACAGATTTTTTCATGGAGCAGCCATGGGAAAAAGTTAATAGACAGAGATGGGGCTACCACCTGAATGACGTCATCTCGGCGTCGTCGTGGGGTGAGGGCGAGGTGACCTATCTGGTTGACGCGAGTCGAGGCGGCGGAGAAACCTACATTTCCGTGTTCAAGATGCCGAAGAATGTCGGTGCCGTCGATGCCGCGCAAGCGCTTCTTCGCGCGATAGACACAGCCAACGAGCGCGAGAAGCAGGCATATCTGGATAAAGTCGCGAGCGAAATCGCCGCGGAAGTGAAAGCAGTACATGCTGATTAGAGACTGCTCGTCAGCGGTCAGGGGCGTCGGGAAACCGGCGCCCTTTCTCTGTGTGCAGAGCGGATGAATCGGCGGTATAGTGCGTAGTACCAGTGTGAGTATGAAGAAACACGTCGCGAATCTCTGGCTAGCCGCGCTCCTCGTCCTCCTGGCGACGGTTGCGGGACTCCTGTGGGAGCATGAGCAGACGGTACGGCTCGCCGCTTCGGTGGAGTCGCTTCAGCAATCCGTCGGGCAGCTTGCGAGCGGCATCGCGCAGATGGAATACGCGGCAAGCACGACGGCCGCGGCGACGGCGGCCAATATCGCCGAACTTTCCCGCCGGCAGAATGTCGAGACGAAATCCCAAGACCAGCTGCTGCAGGACGCCGTCGCCGCGGTTACGCCTTCGGTGGTTTCCATCGTGGAGAGCAAGGAAGTCGCGAAGCTGCAGGTCTCGTACGAGAATCCGTTCGGGAATGACCCGTTCTTCCAAGGTTTCGGCGTCCAGGTTCCCGTGTACCGGCAGGTGGGGACGACGACCGAGCAGGTCGGCGCGGGCACAGGCTTCATCGTGCGCGCGAACGGATACATCGTCACGAATAAGCACGTGGTGCCCGATACGAACGCATCGTACAGCGTCCTGCTTGCAAGCGGGAAGCAGGAAAGCGGCACGGTCGTCTGGCGCAGCCCCACCGAGGACCTGGCGGTCGTGAAGATACCGGGAACGGGATACGACACGATAGCGCTCGGAAACTCGTCGACGGTGAAGCTCGGCGAGTCCGTGTTCGCCGTAGGTAACGCGCTCGGCCAGTACAACAATTCGGTTTCGGTCGGCGTCGTTTCCGGGCTTAACCGCACCATCACCGCGAACGACGCGGCGACGGGACAGGCAGAGACGCTTACCGGAGTCATACAGACGGACGCGGCGATAAATCCGGGCAATTCCGGCGGGCCGCTGGTGAATCTCGAGGGGCAAGCGGTAGGCGTGAACGTGGCCACCGTCCAAGGTTCGCAGAACATCGGGTTCTCCCTGCCGATAGCCGAAGTGAAGGCGGTGCTCGCGAGCCTCGGCATATGACTTCCTCGAATGCGTCCCGTCTGCTATGCTCGGTGACATCGGTAACTGCGCGGGCGCGTAGCTCAGTCGGTTAGAGCGTACGCTTCACACGCGTAAGGTCACAGGTTCGATTCCTGTCGCGCCCACGGAGTTACCGATGCGGGCTCACCGTCAGGGGTGAAGCGCCGTCGAAGTCTGCGTCGGGCCGTAGTATACCGGTAGTACGTACGATTCGGGTTCGTGAGGACCGGGTTCGATTCCCGGCGGCCCGACGCAGATTTTGACCGCAGCCGTGCGCTCGCCGGGTTCGATTCCCGGGAGTCCGATGACCATGAGCATTGAACGTCCCTCGATACGCCAGCCGCTTCCTCCCTCCGCGA
The DNA here is from genome assembly GCA_018969385.1 of Patescibacteria group bacterium. Lineage (GTDB taxonomy): Bacteria > Patescibacteriota > Minisyncoccia > Phycocordibacterales > Phycocordibacteraceae > C7867-001. The sequence continues at coordinate 1,687 of JAGWYL010000025.1, read as the reverse complement.
AGAAGGTGTTCGAAGGCGTCCTCTTCGACGTGTACCAGTGGGAGCAGGAACTCTATGACGGCTCGAAGACGATATTCGAAAAATTGCGGCGCGATGACACCGTCCTCGTGATTCCCGTACTGCCGGACAAGCGGCTGCTTCTGAACGAAGACGAGCAGCCGGGCAGGGAACCGATTCTGACGTTTCCGACAGGAAGGATGGAGAAGGGAGAGACGCCGGAATCGGCGGCTTTGCGCGAGCTTCATGAAGAGACCGGCTACATTACCGACGAGCTCGTGTTCTGGAAGGCGATACAGCCGCAGACGAAGATGGATTGGGTCATCTATTTCTTCATCGGCAGGAACTGCCGGAAAGAGGGTGTCGCGCACGCGGATGCGGGCGAGCGCATCAGTACGAGCACCATCACCTTCGAAGAGATGCTCGCGCTTACGGACGACTCGCGGTATCGCAATCAGGACCTCATCCTTGAATTCGTGGAAGCGAGATATGACGCCAAGAAGCGCGCTGCGCTTGAGAAGTTATTGTTTGGAGAGTAAGCTTTCGGATGAACGGGCCGGAGTATGCTGGTAGTATCCATGGCTGGGGGTCATGTGGACCGGGTTCGATTCCCGGCGGCCCGATGGTTTTCAGGGTTGTTTGTGCTAGAATCGCGTGCGTGTGCGTCACGGGCCCTTAGCTCAGCTGGTAGAGCGCGTCATTCGCATTGACGAGGTCAGCGGTTCGACTCCGCTAGGGTCCACTAGAAGCTCAGCTGGTATCAAAGTCACCGCCGCAACGGCGGTGACTTTGATACTGCATCGTCGCTCGGCTCGCATGTGCTCTTCGAGCGCATGCGACCTCGCTCCTCGCAGTAGAGCGCGTCATTCGCATTGACGAGGTCAGCGGTTCGACTCCGCTAGGGTCCACAAAAAGTGCGAAATACCCCGCGCGGCTCTGGCCGCGCGGGGTATTTCAGTGTACTACTGTGCATATGACAGCCGATATGAATGCGCGCCATGCGCAGTCGCCTCGCGATATCGTCGACCGGATAATCACGTGGGTCGGCTCGATTCCGTCCCTCATGCTCCACACGTTCATATTCGTCGTCTTTTTCGCGCTCTCCTTCGCCGGCTTCCTCTCCTGGGACCTCATGTTCCTCATCCTTACGACGGTCGTGTCGCTCGAAGCCATCTACCTCGCCATCTTCATTCAGATGACCGTGAACCGGCAGGCGAAGAGCCTGCGCGAGGTCGAGGCGGACGTGGATGAGATACAGGAGGACATCGACGAGATACAGGAGGACATCGACGAGATACAGGAGGACGTCGAGAAGATGAGCGAGGACATCGGCGAAATGACGGACGACGAACGCGAAGCGGAACGGAAGAAGCGGCAGATGGTGACGCTCGAAGCGCTCACCGCGGACGTGAAGCGCCTGCTTGCGGACCTTGAGGAGCTGAAGAAAAGCTAGTATCCTGCGACTGCGGGCCTGTAGCTCACTTGGTAAACTTTTCCGCAAAGCCGAAAAAGTTTGCTCCCAGCGCTCGCCTCGCAAAAGCGAATGCGGACATTCGTTTTGGCTCGGCTCACTTGGTAGTAGAGCGCACAGTTCGAGGATCTGTTCAGTTCAGGTACGCTATTCGATTATAGGGCCCTTAGCTCATCTGGTAGAGCGCTTCCATGGCATGGAAGAGGTGACCGGTTCGAT
>JAGWYL010000024.1 GCA_018969385.1 Patescibacteria group bacterium | reverse complement strand
GGCTAGTTCCGCCCAAGCGTCCATAGCGACGGCGGAGTTCGGCACCTCGATGTCGGCTCACCTTAGCGCGGGGCTGGAGCAGGTCCCAAGCGTTTGGCTGTTCGCCAATTAAAAAGGTACGCGAGCTGGGTTCAAACCGTGCAGCACTCGAACGACTTGTTCGAAGATTGCACGGTTTGAACCCCGAGAGAACTGTTACATGCGTGGAGACGCATGGTGCGAAAACGACAAATTCACGGCGGTCATGCGCAGGAATGCGTATGAACTATTCAACTGATATCGGTAAAACCCGCTCATGCGGCGGGCGATACCGAGGGAAGGGGTATGTAGTCGACAGCAGACAGGAGACAGAGGACGGGAATGCGAATTCCTGCAGCCTGTTTCCTATCCCCGCCCCTAGAGACTGAACGTTGAACATCCGACCCGGTTTATCCTGAATGGTGAATCGAAGGATGAAGTTACAGTCCGATCCCCCGAGCAATCGGGGAAAACGAAATGCGTGAGACAGGTTGGTCTCCTATCTACTACAGGCGTTGATTATTGAGGAGGGTCGTCCCTAGTAAATGGTTGCTACTTCACGAAGAGATTCGTGATGACAATGTGGCTTATAACGGTGAAGTCTACGGCTCACCTGGTCTTAGAGGGCAGTATCCGAAGGTCCAGTGGATATTGAACTCGCTTGAGGACCAGAATGGGCTATGATAATACCGTGGGAAGTCGACCGAGTATTACCGATGCAGATCTCGCGTATATCGCGGGCTTCTTGGACGGAGACGGAAGTCTCATGCTCCAGCTGAAGAAGCGCGGCGATTCCACGAAGGGTGTGCGCTTCATGGCGACGATATGTCTCTATCAAGACAGTCGTCATGACGCACCGCTCTTGTGGATGCGCAGAAAGGTCAAGTGCGGCTACGTTTCCAAGCGAAACGACGGCATGACAGAATTGCGGATAAACGGATTCTCGCAAGTGCGAGCGGTCCTTGAGACGCTACTGCCATTCCTTCGATTCAAAAGGAAACAAGCGGAATTGCTCGTACAGGCATGCAACATGCTTGAACGGCAGACGCTTCGCACCATGACTTCAAGCGACATGCGCAAGGTCGTCAATCTGCTCCTGCTCATACAGAATGAGAACTATATGAGCAGGAAACGTAAGACGAAAGAAGAACTGTATCGAATACTCGGTTTGACCCCGTAACGACTTGCGTTGAAAGACACGCGGACTCGCAGGCAGAGGAATCGTTTCAAAGAAAACGACAGCTCCTGCGGGTAAGATGCCACCACCCTCGCCTTCGGGAAGGGTGAAGATATAGTCTGAGCTCCTAGAAATAGGGGAAGAATCGACGAGAGGACCGGGATGAACTGACCTCTGGTCTACCAGCTGTTCCGCCAGGAGCACCGCTGGGTAGCTATGTCGGGTTGCGATAACCGCTGAAAGCATATAAGCGGGAAACGTGCTCCAAGATTAGTAATCGTTATGAGGCCCCTCGGAGATGACGAGGTTGATAGGCTCTAGGTGGAAGCGCCGCAAGGCGTGGAGCCGAGGAGTACTAATACGCCCAGTCTCCGTGCGGTGATCTGCATACCACGATCGATGCTTGATGCGCATCGCCTATGCTCGCGTACGACGCGTTCGCGTCCTCGCTGTTGGTGCTTCGTCGGAGGGGGTACACCCGTTCCCATTCCGAACACGGCAGTTAAGCCCTCTTGAACCGATGGTACTCGCTGTTACAGGCGGGGAGAGTAGGTAGGCGCCAACATCGAGGGCGCGAACGCACGGTTTTCAATGTACAGAAACGCCGCCCCCTAAGGGGGCGGCGTTTCTGTTATGCCCGAACCATCCGCTGTATACTGCGCGTAATGTCGTCGTGGTCCGCACATCGCCGAGCGCTCATCATCGTCCTTCTCGCCGCCGTCGGCGTGACGCTCGCATCGGGCATCGGCTTCGCCGTCCTCTATAAGGTGCCGAGCTGCACGGATGGCGTGAAGAACCAGGACGAGACCGGCATCGATTGCGGCGGTTCCTGCCCGTACCTATGCGAATCGGCGGTGACGCCGCCGGTCGTGCGCATCGCGCGGGCCATCGCGGACGAACCCGGGCGAGTGGACGCATTCTTCTACGTGGACAATCCGAACGCATCCGCGGCATCCTATGCGGCGCCGTACACGCTTTCGCTCTATGACGCGAGCAATACGCTCATCGCCGAACAGTCCGGGACCACGGAGCTTCCGCCCTCCGCGACGACCCCGCTGTTCTTCCCCGGCATCGTTTCCGGAGACCGGACCGTCGCCGAGACGTTCCTCACGTTCGGCACGAACATTCCCTGGAAGCGTTACGTCGACACGCGCATCATCCCTACGGTGACGACGCCGGTGGTGACGGACGCCGCGACGACGCCGCGCATCAGCGCGGCCATCGGGAACCCGAGCGCGCTGCCGCTTGCGAACGTGAAGCTCATCGTGGCGGTGTTCGACGACGCCGGCACCGTCATCGCCGCGTCGCAGACCGTCCTGCCCGTCATCCCGCCGCAATCGAGCGCGACGGCCACCTTCACCTGGAACGTCCCTTTTTCGGCGCCGCCGGCGAAGGTCGAGGTCACGCCGGTCGTGCCGCTCTAGCATGGAGCGGTTCGCGGGCAGGGCACTCGCATTCGTCACGGGCCTTGCGCCCGCCATCCTCGCGCTCGCGGTCACGCTCTCGGCCGCCGGCATCGTGACGATGCATACCTACGGCCTCGACGCGACAAACTTCGCGAGCCGCCAGCTCCTCTGGCTCGCGATAGCCGTCGCCGTCTATGTCGTCGCCGCGTATACGGACTTCCGCTTCCTGCGGCGCACGAGCGTGGTCGTGTGGCTGTACATCGTCGCCGCGGCGCTCCTTGCCGTGCTCCTCGTCGCCGTGCATCCCGTGATGGGCGCGCGCGCGTGGTTCTCGCTCGGCCCCGTCTCGTTCCAGCCGTCGGACTTCGCGAAGTTCGTCATCATCGTGTTCATGGCGAAGTACTTCTCGCGGCGGCACGTCGAGATAGCGGACTATCGGCACATCATCGTCTCCGGCGCGTACGTGGGCGCCCTCACGCTCCTCATCCTCGTCGAACCGGACTTCGGCATGGCGGTCATCATCGGCATGCTCTGGTTCGGCCTCATCCTCGTCTCGGGCATCAGGAAGCGCCAGGTGGCGCTCGTCATCGGCCTTGCCGTCCTCCTCTTCGCGGGGCTCTGGACGTTCGGGTTCAAGGAGTATCAGCGCGAACGCATCCTCACGTTCCTCAATCCCGCATCCGACGTGTACGGTGCGGGCTACAACGCGTACCAGTCGGTCATCGCCGCCGGGTCGGGAGAACTGTTCGGGAAGGGAATCGGGTACGGTACGCAGTCGAAGCTGCGCTTCCTGCCCGAATACCAGACGGACTTCATCTTCGCGTCGTTCGCCGAAGAGTGGGGATTCGTCGGCGTCGCGCTCATCCTGCTCCTCTACGGACTCCTGCTCGCGAAGCTGCTCTCGCTCGCGCGGCACGCCGCGACGAACTTTGAGACCTACTTCACGCTCGGCGTCGCGCTGCTCTTCCTTTCGCATATCATCATCCATGTCGGCATAAATCTGGGGCTCTTGCCGGTGACCGGTACGACGATACCGTTCATGAGCGCGGGCGGTTCGCACCTGGTCGCCGAGTTCTTCGAGCTCGGCGTCGTCGCTTCGTTCGCGCGGCATGCGCGTTCCGCGCCGCGCACCACGGCTGCGCAGGAGTACGTAGGCTAAGCCTTTTCGTAAAGAGCGAAGGTGTCCGAGAGCGTGCGTTCTAGGGAGAACGAATTCCGCACGTGTGCGCAAAGCGCCGCTCCCGTGCGCGCGAGACTTTCAGGGTCGCGCAGATATGCATGTATGCTCTTTGCGAGCGCGTGAGGGTTCTCACTTGGCGCGAGCGTTCCTATCGGATAACCGGTGGCTTCTCGCACGCCGCCGACATCGGTCGCGACGACCGGCACGCCTGCAGCTCCAGCCTCAAGTACGACATAGGCGAATGCTTCGGTGCGAGAGGGAAGGAGGAAGAGGTCGAAGGCTTTCAGATACTGCGCGGCGTTCTCGACGAATCCGAGGAAATGTATATCCGGCATCTCCCGCGCTTTCTCCCTGAGGCGCCCTTCTTCCTCCCCTCCGCCGATGATGACCCACTCGGTCGGCGTCGAGCGCGTCGGGAGCAGCTTCCACGCTTCGATACCGATGTCGATGCCTTTGTTCGCGTGCAGTTCGGCGATAGTACCGACCCACACGTTTCCGCGTACTGCCGCGAGTGACGGGTCACGCCGGATGAGCTCTTCGCGCGCCGCATCGCGTGACGAGAAGGCCGGCGCATCGATGCCGAGCGGTATGACCGGCATACGTTCCGTCGGCACGCCGTGCGCGTGCGCCAAAGAGCGTATCGCATCAGAGACCGCGATAGTCGCATCGGCGCGCGCCACGGTCGCGCGCTGCAGGCGCGTGAAGAGCCTCTTCGCGAGGCCGCTGCGTTTTTCCGTGAATGCCCAGCCATGCGCGGTGAATATGACGCGGGACACGCCGGCCGCACGGGCCGCGAGTACGCCCGTGTATCCGGCTTTCGAGCTGTTCAAGTGTACGACGTCCGGCGAGAGCTTCTTGAAAAGCGCGATGAGCTCCCGTCGTGCCGCGAGTTCTTTCAGAGGCGATATATCCCGCTGCAGCCCTTCGACCGTATACGTGTCGAACCCTGCGGCTTCGGCGCGCTTCGCGAGGAGGCCGCGCTCGCCGTAGGCGAGCGCGGGGCGGTATCCGTATGCGTGCGCGTGCGTCATGAGGTCCCACACGTACCGCTGCGCGCCGCCCCACGTCGCTTTGGTTATCACGTAGAGCACGCGTTTTGGTGAATCGTCCATGAGAGGGATAACCTGCCTTTGCCTCTTTAAGTTATATGCTATATAACCGTAGCAACGATGACCAACGGCGGCAAGAAGGCCTCCCTCCTCCTCTTTATCGGCGACATCCTTGTCTTCGCTTTTTCGCTGTGGCTTACGCTCCTCATACGCTATGCGGCGTGGCCCGGCGCGGAACTTCTCCAGCCGTACTTCACGCCCTTCGCGGTCCTCTTCGCCGCATGGGTCGCGGTCTTCTTCATCAACGGGCTCTATGACCCGCGCATCGCCACCTTCAAGAGCCGCCTGCCGGATGTCATCGTCAAGACGCAGCTACTGAACATCGTCCTTGCCGCGCTCTTCTTCTTCGCGATTCCCGGATTCGGCATCACGCCGAAGACCATCCTCGCGCTGTATCTCGTCATCTCGCTCATCCTCATCTTCCTCTGGCGCTATTCGCTCTTCACCGCGGTCGCGGGAAGACGCGCGCCGCAGGCCATCGTCATCATCGGCAGCGGTCCGGAAGTGGAAGAACTCGTCGCGGCGACCGCCGCGCACGCGCGGTTCGGCATCGAGTGCCGCGAAGTCATCGACCCCGCGACGGTGACCTCCGCCGAACTTCCCGCGCGGCTTGCCGCGCTGCGCGCCGAAGGCGTACACCTGCTCGTCGTCGATACCGCGCACGATGCCGCGCGAACGCTCCTGCCTGCGGTCTATCGGACCGCGTTCGAAGGCGACGGCCTTGCGTTCACGGAATTCTCGACGCTCTACGAGAACGTGTTCGACCGCGTGCCGCTCTCGCTCTTGCGGTACGAATGGTTCCTGAAGAACCTCTCGCGTCCCGCATCGAATTTCTACCTGTTCGGCAAGCGCCTTCTCGATATCGCGGGCGGGCTCGTCATGGGGCTCATCACGGTCGCCGTGACGCCGTTCCTGTGGCTCGCGGTAAAGATAGAGGATGGCGGGCCGCTCTTCATCTCCCAGGAGCGCATCGGCCAGTACGGGAGGCATATGAAGGTGTACAAGTTCCGCAGCATGCGCGCGCACGACCAGGCGAGCGGCGAATGGACGACGGAAGGGAAGAACGAAGTGACGCGGACCGGACGCTTCCTCCGCGTCACGTCGCTCGACGAGTTCCCGCAGTTCGTGAACGTGCTTGCGGGAGAGATCTCGCTCATCGGACCCCGGAATGACATCCTGGGTCTCGGGATACGCCTTTCGGAAGCGATATCGTATTATGAGGTCCGGTATATCGTGAAGCCCGGCATCACCGGCTGGGCGCAGATCAATCAGCGATATGAGCCGGGACACATAAGCCCGCAGTCCGTCGAAGAGACGAAGCTGCGACTCGCGTATGACTTCTATTACATCAAGAACCGGTCGTTCGGACTCGACATCATCATCGCGCTGCGCACCGTCAAGCGCATGTTTTTCCGCATGAGCGCAGTCTAGTATGGCGGAAAAGAAAACCATCTTCATAACGGGCGCGGCGGGGTACGTCGGCGCGATGCTCGTCGAACGGTTCGCGGCGCGCGATGACGTCGCCGCCGTCATCGGGCTCGACAAGGAACCGCTGCCCGAGCTCTTGAAAGGCGTCGCGAAACTGACGTACCTCGAGGCGAACACCGCGGACGGCTCGTGGCAGGAACGCGTGCGCGCGCTCTCGCCCGATGTCGTCATCCACACGGCGTGGCAGATACGCATGCTCTACGGCCATCCGGAAACGACGTGGAAATGGAACGTGGACGGTTCGCGCGCGGTGTTCGATTTCGCGTTCTCGCTCCCGTCGGTCAAGCGTCTCATCCACTTCTCGACCGTCTCCCTCTACGGCGCGTATGCAAAGAACACCTTCGAGCACCTCTTCACCGAGGACGAGCCGTTTCGCGAGACCGAGTATCTTTACGGCGTCGAGAAAGCGGAGGCCGAACGCGAGCTCGAGAAGGTCGTCAAGGCCGCGGGCGAGAAGGGCCCTTCGGTCGCCATCCTGCGTCCGGCGGCCATCACCGGTCCGCGCGGCCGCTTCATGCGCATCCGCTTCGGCCTTCAAGCCGCGCTTTCCGGCCAGCTCAAGGGCGGCGTCTACGGGCTCATCGCCGCGCTCGTCGCGCTCGTGCCGTCCACGAAAGGGTGGGTACGGCAGTTCATCCATGAGGACGACGTCGTCGATATCGTCATGATGCTCGCGCTCGATCCGTGGAAGGGCGGACGGGTCGAAGCGTTCAATATCACGCCGCCGGGGAAGCCGGTCTACGCGCCCGACATGGCGAAGGCGGTGGGGAAGAAGATGCTCCCCATAGAGCCCTGGATGGCGCGTCTCGCCTATTTCTTCTTCTGGCACGCCACGCGCGGGAAGATTCCGACGGCCCCCGGTTCATGGCGCTTCTACTCCTATCCGCTCGTGGTGGATGGGACGAAGCTCACCCGGCTGTGGGGATTCCCGTACGGCGAGGATAGCTTCGACGCGTTTTACTACACGAACGGGCGCTACGAAGAATTTGTTCCGGAGGAATCGCGTCGCCATAAGGGAATGCCGTCATGATAGTCGACGGGCGCGCGCTCGCTTCGGAAATCCTCGCGGACGTCGCGCGCCGAGCGAAGGCGCTTCGCCGCGCGCCCGTAGTGCGCGCGCTCGTCATCGCGCCGTCGCCCGCGACCGAGTCGTACCTCAAGATAAAGAAGGCACGCGCGCAGGAAGCGGGAATGACGCTCGAAGAGGTCGTGTTGCCCGATACGGCAACCACGGAAGATGCGGTCGCCGCGCTTAGGGCGCCCGGCGCGGATGCCGTCATAGCGCAGCTGCCCCTGCCCGAACACATCGACACGACCGCGGTCCTTGACGCCATCCCGCGCGCGAAAGACGCGGACGTCCTTTCGCGCGCCGCGCGCGCCGTTTTCGAAGCGGGAGAAGATGGCGCGCTCATGCCTCCGGTTGCCGCCGCCGTCATGCATGTCCTCGCGCACGCAGGCGTTCCCGTTTCCGGGAAGCGAGCCGCAGTCATCGGCGCGGGGTGGCTCGTCGGCGGCCCCGTCATCATCTCGCTTCGGAACGCGGGTGCGCTCGTCACCGTGGTGACCAAGGAGGAGGGAAGCCTCGAAGGCGCGCTCCGGGATGCGGACATCGTCGTTTCCGGCACCGGCGTCGCAGGCCTCATCCGTCCGGAGCTTCTCAAGAAGGGCGTCGCGCTCATCGATGCGGGCACCGCGGGTCTCGGCGCGAAGGTCGTGGGCGACGCCCTCCCCGCGTGCGCGGACGTGGCGAGCGTCTTCACGCCGGTGCCGGGCGGCGTGGGCCCCGTCGCCGTCGCGTGCCTCTATGAGAACGCCATAGAACTCCTGGAGCGCAAGCCGGTTGCGTAAACCTTCATTTTTCTTATACTTCCCCCATCATGACGCATTATCGTATCTGGGCCGCCGCGGTTGTCGTCGCCGGCCTCCTCCTCGCTTGGTTCGTGTGGTCGACGAATGACCCCGGTTCCCGCTTCGCTTTCAAGCTCGGCCTCGACCTCGCGGGCGGCACGGAACTCCAGTACAAGGCGGATATGTCGGAAACGCCCGCGGCGGACCAGGCCGATGCGCTTTCCGCGCTCCAGGGCGTCATCGAGCGCCGCGTGAACCTCTTCGGCGTAGCCGAGCCTCTGGTGCAGACCGAGCCTGCAAGTACGCTCACGGGCACGACGGAGAACCGCCTCCTGGTCGAGCTTCCCGGCGTGACCGATGTACAGGCGGCGGTCGATGCGCTCGGCAAGACGCCGACCTTGGACTTCCGGCTCGCGACCACGACCTCGGTCGGCACCACGACGGAGACCGTGTTCGCGCCGACAGGCCTTACGGGTCGCTACCTCACCAAGGCATCGCTCCAGTTCTCTTCCGGCACGGGCTCATCGGGCCTTTCGGGCGAACCCATCGTCGTCCTCACGTTCAACGGCGACGGCGCGAAGCTCTTCGAGAAGATAACGAGCGAGAACGTCGGCGCGACGCTCGGCATCTTCCTTGACGGCCAACCCATCTCGACGCCGGTCATCCGCGAAGCGATACCGGGCGGCACCGCCACCATTTCAGGGAACTTCACGCCCGCCTCCGCGCGCGACCTCGTCCGGAATCTCAACTTCGGCGCGCTCCCCGTGCCCATCACGCTCGTGGGAAGCAATACCGTCGGTCCGACGCTCGGCGCCGCCGCCATCGCCGCGGGACTCATCGCGGGGCTCGCGGGCTTCGCCGTCGTCACGCTCTTCATGACGCTCTGGTACCGCCTTCCGGGACTCGTCTCTTCGGTCGCGCTCGCGTTCTATCTTTCGCTCATGCTCGCCGTCATCAAGGTCGTTCCGGTGACGCTCACCGCCTCCGGCATCGCGGGACTCATCATCTCCCTCGGCATGGCCGTGGACGCGAACGTGCTCATATTCGAGCGCATCAAGGAGGAGCTGCGCGAAGGCAAGGGTCCGCGCGAAGCCGCGCACATCGGGTTCGCACGCGCATGGCCCGCCATCCGCGACGGCCACCTCACCATGCTCATTTCCGGCGTCATACTCTTCTGGCTCGGCACTTCCATCGTGCAAGGCTTCGCGCTCGTCTTCACGCTCGGCGTGCTCGCATCGCTCCTGTCCGCCGTCTCCGTCTCGCGCGTCTTCCTTTTCGCGCTCCTTCCGGAAGAGCGCACGGGCGTATGGCGTTTCCTTACCGGTTCCGGCTACCATTCCTGACCTATGTACATCGTCAATCATCGCGGCATCTTCTTCACGATAACCGGCGTCATACTCGCGGCGGCCCTCGCGTCCATCCTGGTCTTCGGGCTTGCGCCGGGAATCGACTTCGCGGGCGGAACCCTCATGGAAGTCTCGTATGCGGGACAGCGCCCGGACCTCGCGGCGCTCAAGAAGCAGGTCTCCGCGATTCCGCTCGGCGAGATATCGCTCCGGGAATCCGGCGTAAACGGCGTCACGCTCCGCGCACGCTCGCTCACGCCTGCGGAGCATTCCGCGGTGCTCGCCGCGCTCTCATACGCGGGAGCCGGAACGACGACGGAGCTCTCCTACACGTCCGTCGGTCCGTCGCTTGGCGCGGAGTTCGCGAATAAGGCGCTCTGGGCGCTCGGCGCGGTCATCATCGCCATCGTCCTCTACATCGCCTGGGCGTTCCGGAAAGTCTCCCGGCCGGTCTCCTCGTGGGTATACGGCTTCGCCGTCATCATCATCCTGCTCCATGACCTCATCATCCCGGCCGGCTTCTATGCGCTCCTCGGACACCTCACCGGCGTGCAGGTGGACTCCCTCTTCGTCGTCGCCCTCTTGGCGCTCCTCGGCTACTCGGTGAACGACACCATCGTCATCTTCGACCGCGTGCGCGAGCACCTCGCGAACAACGAGAAGCGCAATGTGAAGGAGGCGTTCTCCGAGACGGTGGGGAAGAGCATCAACGAGACCATCGGCCGATCCATCAATACGTCGCTCACCGTGGTACTCGCGCTCGCCGTGCTCGTCTTCTTCGGCGCCGCCGCAACGCGCGACTTCGCGCTCGTGATGCTCGTCGGCGTCATCGCGGGCACCTACTCCTCCATACTGCTCGCCGCGCCGCTCCTCGTTCCGGTCGCGGCATGGCTCGAACGTCGCAAGGCGCGATGATCATCGGCATCACAGGAACCTTGGGAGCGGGGAAGGGCGCGGTCGTCGAATATCTCTCGACGAAGGGATTCGCGCACCACTCCGCGCGCGAACTCATCACGGAGGAGATTCTGCGCCGCGGCGAGCCCGTCAACCGCGACACCATGACCCATACGGCGAACGACATGCGGCGCATCCACGGCCCGACGTATCCGCAGGAACAGCTCTTCATGCGCGCCGCCGCGCAGGGGAAGGATGCGGTCGTCGAGTCCGTCCGTTCCGTCGCGGGGGCGAAGTTCATGAAAGAGCACGGCGCGTATCTTCTTGCCGTGGACGCCGACCCGCGCCTGCGCTATGAGCGCATCGGGAAGCGCGGCAGCGAGACGGACCAGGTCGATTTCGATACGTTCCTCGCGCACGAAGCGCGCGAGATGGAATCCGACGACCCTCATCATCAGAACATCCGCGGCGTGATGGCGCTGTCCGATTACACGATAGAGAACGACGGGACGCTCGAAGAGCTACACCGCAAGGTGGACGACATGCTCGCGGCATTCGGCCGGAAATGAGTATGCAGGCGCCGTCGAACCTCACGGTCGGCATCATCGGCTACGGGGACTTCGGCTCCTTCCTGCACCGTTTCATCCGCACCCACCTGCCGCAGGTCTCGGTCGTCGCGTATGTGCGAGGCCGCGAACCGGACCGGGATGTCTTCTTCCCGTTCGAAGAGGTTTGTGCGTCCGACATCGTCATCCCGGCCGTTCCCATCCGCGCGTTCGCGGATACCCTGGAGCGCATCGCGCCGCATGTCCGCCCGCAGACGGTCATCGCGGATGTCGCGACGGTAAAGACCTACACCGTGGACCTCCTCAAGAAGTACGAAGGGAAGTTCCGGTTCATCGCGACGCATCCCATGTTCGGTCCCTACTCGTACGAGAAGAAGGGGAAGTCGCTTGCGGGGTTGCGCCTTGTCGTCTGCGAACGCACCATCGATGACGGCTCGTACGCGAAGGTCAAGCGCTTCTTCGAGGAACTCGGTCTCGACGTCATCGAGATGACCGCCGAAGAGCATGACCGGGAGATCGCCGGAACGCTCTTCCTCACGCACCTCATCGGACAGGTGGTGACGCAGGGGAACTTCCGCCGTACGGATATCGATACCGTCTCCTTCGGGTTCCTCATGGATGCGGTGGAAAGCGTGCAGAATGACACGGCGCTCTTCGAGGACGTGTACCGCTACAATCCGTATTGCAAGGACGCGCTCGCCCGCCTTGACCGGGCGGAAGCCGACGTCCGCACCCGGCTCACGAAGGAGGATGCGGTAGGATAGAGGGATGCCGCACCTGCACGAGAAGATAGATTTCACCGCAAGCGTGTACGTGGTGAATGATGGCGCGGTGCTCCTGCACCTCCATCAGAAGACGGGGAAGTGGCTTCCGGTCGGCGGCCATGTCGAGCTTGACGAAGACCCCAACCAAGCGGTCTTGCGCGAAGCGAAGGAAGAATCCGGACTCACGATACGGCTCATCGGAGAACTCCCGGACAGAGGGGAAGACGACGGGCACCGGGAGCTCTTGCCTCCGCGGTTCATGAATCGCCATCGGTTCTTGCCGGGAGGCGCGCACGAGCACGTCGACCTGGTGTACTTCGGACGTGCAAAGACGCGCGCGGTGAATCCCGCGAAGAGCGAAGCGGAAACCGAATATCGATGGTTCACCGACGATGAACTTGATGCCGCTCGCATGGTGCTGCCCACCATCCGCCGATACGCGAAAGCGGCGCTCGAAGCCGCCGCTCGCGAATCCTAAAACGCAAATCGTCGCACGGCAGTGCGACGATTTGATTAGGAGGCACGTCAATTCACGCCATACCCCACGAGGTATGTCGGCAAGGCATGCCCGGCACTACGGAGTAGAGCGACGTAGTGCTCGGGTTTGACGGCTCCCATAACTCTACTCTCCGCACCGTTCGGCGGCAATAGTGACAACCCACGTTCCCGTGTCCCCGCACGCTCTTGACGCCCTCCCGGGCTTCCTATAGGATGGCGTGACCTGCCCGGCCAAGGGCGTTCGGCGAAGCAATGAGCCGAAACGGCGAATCGGAAGATTCGTCGTGGGGAGCGAGTGTCCTTGGCGCCGGAAGGGGTTCCCTGACAACCGAATACTCAAAAGTGTAAGAAACCAAATGTGTTTTCTTTTGTTCCGCTTATTCTTAATGAGAGTTTGATCCTAGCTCAGGATGAATGCTGGCGGCGTGGATAAGGCATGCAAGTCGAACGGCCCTTCGGGGCAGTGGCAGACGAGGTAGTAACACGTAGGTACGTACCCGGAAGTCGGGCATAGCCGGTCGAAAGACCGGGTAATTCCCGATAGTCTCGCGAGAGTAAAGATTTATCGCTTCCGGAGCGGCCTGCGCAATATCAGCTAGTTGGTAGGGTAACGGCCTACCAAGGCTACGACGTTTAGGGGGAGTGAGAGCTCGATCCCCACCGATAGCACTGAGACACGGGCTATACATCTACGGATGGCCGCAGTCGAGAATCTTCCGCAATGGGCGAAAGCCTGACGGAGCGACGCCGCGTGGTTGATGAAGTCCTTCGGGACGTAAAGACCTTTTATCGGGGACGAAGTCATTGACGGTACCCGATGAATAAGGGGCTCCTAACTCTGTGCCAGCAGGAGCGGTAATACAGAGGCCCCAAGCATTATCCGGAATCACTGGGCGTAAAGGGTGTCCAGGCGGTCGTATTAGTCGTTCGTAAAATCCGCGAGCTTAACTTGCGGCGCGCGAGCGAAACGGTACGACTCGAGGGCGCGAGAGGTGCATGGAACTCACGGTGTAGGGGTGAAATCCGTTGATATCGTGGGGAACACCAAATGCGAAGGCAGTGCACTGGCGCGTTCCTGACGCTCACACACGAAAGCCAGGGTAGCGAACGGGATCGATCTGGTCCCATCCGATAGCGATATCGGAGTCAAAGAATTCGGCTATATGCTGGAACATCCGGAGGCCGACACGAAAGTGTTTAGGCCGAGTATCTGACACTACGCGCAAGCGTTATAATGTGTTCAGTGCGGACAATCAGCAGGAAAGGCCCGTCACACTTATATGGTGTTACGGGAATCCTCAGAGACTACACGCCGAATATCTCACGAATGAATCGGACAGAAGCAATACTCATCGGTCTACTCTTCACTGACGGCTGCCTTTCGCCGAAAGGCAAAAGCGGCTGGCGGTTCTACTTCAGCAACAAATCGGAGCGGCTCGCGCTGCTATTCCGGGATTGCCTCAGGAAGCGCTTCGCGCTTCCGTCGCCCCGGGTCCACCTTGGTACCACCAAGGACGGACTGCACCGCGTTACCACCGATTCAAAAGCTGCGGGAGACGAACTCACGCGCACATACGGCACGTTCCGTACGTTGCGTTATGAGAACGGAAGACTTCCGGAGGCGCGTTTGCCCGTGCAAGAACTTTTGCAACACGATGTTGCCGGAGATTTTTTGCGCGCGGCATTCAGCGCTGATGGAGGAGTGAATCTTTATGCCGCGCGCCGAAAAGGTGCGCGGGGCGAAACGCGATGGCTCATACGGGGTGTCTACCTCGCGTGCGCGCATCCAACTCTTCGTCGCCAGTATTGCGAACTGCTTGCCGTGCTCGGTATCCGAGCACGCAACGTAGCGCAAGACGGCAAAGTAAAGATAGAGACCGAGAAGAATATACGTGCTTTCTATCAAAAAGTCGGATTCATCGACGGTGTGCACATCACGCACACTTCGAAATTCTGGCCGGAGGTAGAAAAGCAGGAATTGCTCGAACGGCTTATCAAGTCGTACGAAGCGCCCGCGAACGTATACCGATTGCCTCAGTTCGATTCAGTCAAAGTGAGATAATGATATAGTCCGACCTTCGTAGCGATACGAAGATTCATTGTGCGCCGGGTAAACGATGATTCCCTCAACGGGATAACAAGTATGTAGATACCCCGGTAGTCCTGGCCCTAAACGCTGCTTGCTCGCTTTGCGGAGTATCGACCCTCTGCGAGGCTAAGCTAACGCGATAAGCAAGCCGCCTGGGTAGTACGAGCGCAAGCTTAAAACTCAAAGGAATAGACGGGGACTCGCACAAGCGGTGGATTATGTGGCTTAATTCGTCGGCAAACGAAGAACCTTACCAAGGCTAGAAGCCCAACTGCATCCGACCTGAAAGGGACGGAGCCTTCGAGGGTGTTGGGCAGGTGATGCATGGTCGTCGTCAGTTCGTGGTTTGAACTGTTCCCTTCAGTGGGGTAACGAACGCAACCCCCGTTGCCTGTTACGTATATCGTCAGGCGAGACTGCTCCCTCACGGGAGAGGAAGGTGGGGATGACGCCAGATCAGCATGTCCCTCTGATACCTTGGGCTGCACACATAATACAATGGTCGGTACAACGGGATGCAATATCGCAAGATGGAGCCAATCCTTTAAAACCGACCCCAGTACGGATTGAGGTCTGCAACCGACCTCATGAAGCCGGAATCGCTAGTAATCCCGGGTCAGCCAAACCGGGGTGAATACGTTCTCAAGTCTTGTACTCACCGCCCGTCAAGTCAAGGGAGTTGGGGGTGCCCGAAGGACTGCCTTGCGCAGTACTACGGCAAATTCAATGACAAGGACTAAGTCGTAACAAGGCACGGGTAGCG
>JAGWYL010000003.1 GCA_018969385.1 Patescibacteria group bacterium | reverse complement strand
GACGTTTCCGCGTACATCCCGACGAACGTCATCTCAATCACGGACGGGCAGATATTCCTCGAGACGGACCTCTTCAACAAGGGTCTTCGTCCCGCGGTTAACGTCGGTATCTCCGTCTCGCGCGTGGGCTCCTCCGCGCAGACGAAAGCGATGAAGAAAGTGTCCGGAAAGATAAAGCTCGAACTTGCCCAGTTCCGCGAGCTTGAGGCGTTCATGCAGTTCTCGTCCGACCTCGACCCGGAAACGAAGAAGCAGATAGATTCGGGACGCCGCATGACGGAAATCCTTAAGCAGAATCGCGGCGAACCGCTTCCGTTCGAGATGGAGGCCGCGGTCATCTTCGCCGCGACAAACGGCTACTTCGACTCGTTCGCTCCCGATGATGCGAGCGCGATGGAACGCAAGCTCCGCGACTACCTCCTGCGCGAAGCGGGCGCGGAACTCGGCGCTATCCGCGAGGAGAAGGTCATCAGCGACGCGACGGAGAAGGTGCTTCGCCAAAAGCTCGAAGCGTTCGTGAAGCTGCACGCTCCCGCGGGCGCATAAGGAAACGTACGCTTGCTTCCCGCAGACCGCATATTCACGTATGGCTCTCAAGGACATCAAGAATCAGATAAGCGCGAAGAAGCGCACGAACAAGGTCACGCGCGCGATGGAGGCCGTCTCCGCGGCGAAGATGCGCAAGACCCAGGGGTCCGCGATTGCCGGACGCCCGTATGCGCGCGCCGCGCTCTCCGTGCTCGCGCGCCTTTCGGGAAGCGCGGACCTCGCGCGGCATCCGCTCGCGCGCGAGCGTGCCGTGAAGAAGACCGCGCTCGTCCTCATCACGAGCGACAAGGGACTCGCGGGCGCGCTCAACAGCGGCGTCATCAAGGAAGCGGCGCGCTTCGTGAAGGGCAGGGACGTGAACGATGTCATCGTCTACGCATACGGGAGGAAGGGCGAGGAGTACTTCCGCCGCCGCGGTTACGCGATTCCGGAAGCGTTCGAGAACAAGCGCGACGACGTTCCGCTTTCCGTGATGCAGGAGCTTTCCCGGAAGCTCTCCGCGGGATTCCTCGCGGGTGAGTTCGACGAGGTCGTCGCGGCGTACAGCAACTTCCGTTCCACCTTCGAACAGGTGCCGACCCTGCGCAAGCTCCTGCCGCTTTCGCTCGAAGGCATCAGCCGGCTCGTGTCCGACATCACGCCGGCGAAGGGGAAGTGGAGCGACGACGCGCCCGTCGCTTCGCCCGCGTCCTACATGGTGGAGCCGTCGCCGGAAGAGGTGCTCGCGGTGCTCGTCCCGCGCCTCGTCGCGGTGTCGCTCTACCACATGCTGCTCGAGGCGAAGGCTTCGGAACATTCCGCGCGCATGGTCGCGATGAAGAGCGCATCGGACAAGTCCGATGAGATGGCGGAACTCCTGACGCGCAAGTACAACAAAGTGCGCCAGGCGGCCATCACGCGCGAAGTGTCGGAAATCGTGGGCGGCCGCGAAGCGTTAGCTAGCTGATAGGTGACAGCGTACAGCTGGCAGCTTCCGAACCGTATGAATTACAAGATTTTGCATTAAAAGCTGCACGCTGTAAGCTGCAACCTGTAAGCTATAGAATATGAACGGAACCATCACGGAAATCATCGGACCGGTCGTCGACGTGCACTTCGGCGACGAGCGTCCCGCCATCGGAGACGCGCTCGTCGTCGCGGCGGGGGACGGGCACGGTCGGCTCACGCTCGAGGTCGCCTCGCATCTGGGGCTTGACCGCGTGCGCACCATCTCAATGAACGAGACCGCCGGCCTCTCGCGCGGCGAGACGGTCACCGCCACCGGCGCGCCGATTTCGGTTCCGGTCGGCACGGATGCGCTCGGCCGCCTCTTCAACGTTCTTGGCGAGCCCGTGGACGGCAAGGGCGCGCTTGACGCGAAGACGCCGCGCCTTCCCATCCATCGCGCGCCGCCCACGTTCGACGAGCAGACGACGAAGGCGGAAGTCTTCGAGACTGGCATCAAGGCCATCGACCTCATCATCCCGTTCCTCAAGGGCGGCAAGGTCGGCCTCTTCGGCGGCGCGGGCGTGGGGAAGACGGTGCTCATCCAGGAGCTCATCCGCAACGTCGCCACGGAGCACGGCGGGTACTCCGTGTTCGCGGGCGTCGGCGAGCGCGTGCGCGAAGGCAACGACCTCTACCACGAGATGGAGGACTCAGGCGTCCTCGCGAAGACCGCGCTCGTCTTCGGACAGATGAACGAAGTGCCGGGCGCTCGCGCGCGCGTGGCGCTCACGGGTCTCACGCAGGCGGAGTACTTCCGCGACGAGGGCGGCAAGGACGTGCTTTTCTTCATGGACAACGTCTTCCGCTTCATCCAGGCGGGTTCGGAGGTGTCCTCGCTCTTGGGGCGCGTGCCCTCTGCCGTGGGGTACCAGCCGACGCTCGCGGAAGAGATGGGCCGTTTGCAGGAGCGCATCACCAGTACGAAGAAGGGTTCCATCACTTCCGTGCAGGCGGTGTACGTGCCGGCTGACGACCTCACGGACCCCGCGCCGGCAACGACCTTCGCGCACCTTGACGGCACGGTGGTGCTCTCTCGCGCGCTCGCATCTCTCGGCATCTATCCGGCCATCGACCCGCTCGAGTCCTCTTCGGCAGCGCTCACGCCGGACATCGTCGGCGAAGAGCATTACCTCGTCGCGAACAAGGTGAAGCAGGTGCTCCAGCGGTACAAGGACCTCCAGGACATCATCGCTATCCTCGGCATCGAAGAGCTTTCGGACGAGGACAAGCAGACGGTGTATCGCGCGCGCAAGCTCCAGCGCTTCCTTTCCCAGCCGTTCTTCGTCGGCGAAGTCTTCACCGGCACGCCGGGACAGTACGTCTCGCGCGAAGAGACGGTGCGCGGATTCAAGGAGATCGTAGAAGGGAAGCATGATGATAAGCCCGAAGCGGCCTTCTACATGAAGGGCTCGATTGATGACGTAAAGTAATGCGCATGAGCTTACAGCGTGCAGCGTACAGCGTGCAGCTTCCTGAAAATTCAGAGGGCGTGCACTGCCGGCTCGTATGAAGACTTTCCATCTCACCATCGCGCGCGTCGGCGAGAATCTCTTCGACGGGGAAGCGAATGCCGTACGGCTTCCGGGGACGGAAGGGGTGTTCACCGTACTCGCGAATCACGAGCCGACCGTTGCCGAGCTCTCACAGGGCGAAGCGTACGTGGAAGCCGCGGACGGACAGGCCTATCACTTCGAAGTTCACGCGGGTGGCATCGCGGAAATCTCTTCGAACCAGGCGACGGTCATCCTCTAGCGCGAGTGCGCATCGGCCCGCGCGCGCGAAGCGCGTTGCTATACTGTATCCATGCGTCGCCACGCGTTCGTGAAGGACTCATACCATGCGCTCGTCACGCTGCCGGACCGGATGTATCCGTTTCGCGCCCGCGTCCGCGGGCAATGGGTGCGCGGCACGCGCGCATACGACGCCGCGCTTAACCGTTCGTTCCGGCGGTACGGCAGGGGACGGTACGGCTACTCTCTTTCGCTCTATCGCGCGCTCTTCCACCTCGCAGGCGCGCTTCTCATCCTCTTTTTCGCGGCCTTCATCTCGCAGCGCTTTTTCGGGAACGCCGCCGCGCTCTACGTCGTCCTCGCGCTCACGACCGCGTTCATAACGTTCCAGGAATTCTATCTGCAGCGCCGCATCTACCGCCAGCTCTGGCGTAAGGGCATCTTCGACTGGTTCACCTGGCTCCTGCCTCTCGGGCTGTATCTTTTCACCCATCTGCACTAGCAGGCGTTATCCCCAACTCCTTGCCGAAATGGAAATAATGTGGTATCATCCCGCCCATCATGGATGACCAACCACATGGTTCGCATTTCAGGAGCGTTCCGCACTACTACGGTGACATCGTGCGGGTGCTGTTCGTGTTCGCCGCGATACTCGTATTCATAACGGAGTCCGTCGCGGGCGACAATCTGCTTTCCGCGTTCTCGACCATCATCGTCTTACTGGCGCTCGTGCTTGCCGCAGGCGTCACGAATCCGCGCCAGCGCGGGATTCACTGGATAAACCTGCTGCTCGCCGTCGCCGGACTTCTCATATTCGGCGGCTCCGCGCTCGACCGCTACCGCGCAGGCCTCGGCTTCTCCTTGAAGGACATCCTGGTGACCGTCATCGCGCTCATCTTCCTCGTAAGCCTCTACTTCGCCACGCGCACCATCCGCGGCCTCGTGCTTCGCTATCATCCCGTCCAGCCGGACTGACGCGCGTGTCCGAACAGCGCGCCGGCGAAGTACCCTTCAAGGCCGTACGCTTCTCACCCGCATGGCGCGTGGTATCCTTTACGAACTATGCTGAAAGATTTCATACTGCGTCTGGTGGCGAATTGGAAGATGAAGGACGTGCCGGAGGCGCAGCGGGAGCAGATACTCGCGCTCGTGAAGAAGGACCCGGACCTGTTCAAGAAGATTAGCGAGGAGGTCGAGCGCCGCAAGAAAGGAGGAGAGAGCGAGATGAAGGCTTCGATGGAGGTCATGCGCAAGTATCGCGGAGAACTGCAGAAGCTCATGCAGCGCTAGCCCATGACGGACGTCGTCTATCCGCTTCTCATTGACCTTCACGCGCTCGCCGCGCTCCTTGGCGCGGGCATCGCGCTCTTCGCCGAATACGGGCGCGTGCGTGCGCTTGCGGACGGCGTCATGGACGAGCACGAGCGCGTGTACCTCACGCGGCTCGGCCGCGCGCTCGCGGCGAGCGTGCTCGCGCTCCTCATCGTGAATCCGCTTCTCGCGCTTCTTGAGTACGGCAGTCCCTTCGGGTCGGAACGGGTGCTCACCGCAGCGTTCTGGTTCGAGAATACGCTCATACTTTTCATCATCTTCGACCTCTGGCTCATGGCGAAGCGCTATGTCCCGCTCTGGTTCGGCGGCGCGGTCTCGCTCTCCGGGTACCTCGGGATACTGCTCCTCACGTTCTTCGGCGGCGTCGGACTCGGGTATTTCGGCATGTGCGTCCTGTACGCCGTCGGCGTGTTCGTCACGGGAGGCGTGCTCGAGTACGCGCACATACTCACGCGCACGTACGTCCCGAAGGATTCGCCTTCGTGACCGCGCGCGCGACCTTCCCATTTCGGTCCGTTCGCTGTACCTTGGGCTGATGCTGCGCGTAGGCATTGTCTGCTCTCTAGCGGCCAATTTTTAGGCTCAGGGCGAGGGAAGGGGATTCCGTTCAACTTCACTATCAAACTCCCGCCACCGGACAATAGGACGCTTTGGAGGGGTGGACGAAAGCGGGAAGCAAAACGGCTGGCTCTCAAAACCGCTAAAGCTAGCAAGAGTAAGTAACAATCGGATCAAAACATATCGTCTGATATTTACTCCAGTGCATAATCGCAAATCGTGTTTTATGGACTTTACCCTAGTGCATAGGGTTCTCTTTAGTCACATGATAAGATTTATAGGTGAGTGGCCTAAACTTACGGCTTAAACCGTAGGCATGGCCAAGAAAACCCAACGAAGACACTGAACCGCATGTTCAGCCATTCCTTCGTTGGGTCGTGGTCCGAAAGGGTCACGGGTCGCAAGACCAGCTGGCATGCGGTTCAGTGTCTATAGATACACGACGCGCCAGCATTACCCGGCTAAGCGTCTTTCCTATGTTGCAGATTGTTGTATGGATTCTGGGTGCAATCGCCGCGTATCGTTTGTGGGACCAGCATATGTGGCTGTCTATCGTGGCTATCCTTGCAGCGCTCAGTTTCGAGCTCAGCCCGGCCGAGAAGCGGGAACAAGGTGCTACAGGACAAAACCCTGATGCCGCGGCTCATCGATTCTTTTGGGCCACTTTCATTGTGGTAGGTATCTTTGTGTATTCGTTATTTGTGTAAGTCATGACCCGCCAAACGCTCATCGGACTGGTGATCATAGCGGCGTTTGCTGCGGTCGTATTCTATTCATTCAAACCTCAGGCACCGACGGCAAGCGAACTGTCCGTAGCCAAGAGAGTCTGCGACCGGGTCAATGCAATAACAGGGAACACGGCTCTTGAGAATGACCCGCTGGTTGCATCTGATTGTGTGGAACCGGATCGTATTTGCGAAAGGAGCTGGGGGCCACACGCGGTCTGGGGCGGATTAAGCGATTCAGATGATGTCCCCATTTGCGTGTGCGATTCCGGATATCAGTGGGAAAGCAACGGCTCGAGGAAGTGTGTCGCACGCTCGCAATGATGATCCCGAAAGACAAGCTCGACGAATTCAGAGCGTTGTATCTCAAGCATTACGGAATCAAGCTTACGGATGCTGAAACTCTGGAGAAAGCCACCCGTAGACGAGCTTGATCTCTAGGCAACACAACAAGAACGGCGGATCCAAAAGACCCGCCGTTCTTGTTTTTACGCGACCTGTTCAACACTACTGACTTCAAGACACCCCTCGCTCATTTCGATTGAATTTTCCTCCCACAGCGTTCCCTTATACAGCATCTCCTCGACCTTTTGCTGTGCGTGAGTGGGATTGTCGGCTTCAACCTCAACGGGCAATGGCTCTGTTTCAGATAGCCAAACTCGATACCTCATACCACAACTAGTTCTTGAATGACTTTATCGCGTCTGATGCTTCCGACTTCGAGATCTCACCGATGCGATTCATCCACGTAGCAAGCGCACTCTCGTCTCTCACGTTGGCTTGAATCAACTGTTTGAGATATTCCCGTTGCTTATCAGTAGCAGGTTCCGGGGCGCTATCTTCGTATGTTTCCTCTGCTCCTGATTTGTCACGAAGCTGATCTAATACCTTTGTTGCCCGGATAGCGGCATCTGCCAAGGCCGAATTAAAGGCACACGCAACAGTTCTCTGAAAGAATCGATTTTGAGGTCCAATCATTGCACTGCCACGACCCTGCGACAGCACGCGGCCGTCTTTGGTCATAGTGCAAAGGAACGATATCAATCCGTCCACGCCCATTGCATCGAGCGTCTGCCGATCTTCTTCGACTACTGCCTTGATAGTGTGGGTGCCGATGCACTTCTCAATCTCGGCGCGTATAGGATTCTCTTTGTCTTGCACGTCGTAAACCTTCGCACGCATCACATCAATGGGATGCTGCGGTTTGAGCTGGTAAGGCGACAGGCGACTTCGATAAGATGTTTGATTCATGTTTAGTTCCTAAGCTGATACTAATAACGTTTCGTTCCTGCTCGTAAGCAACAACGACTGATGCGCCGATTCCGAAGCCCATAGCGTCAAGCGTACGATTCGCAATCTTCACCATGGGCGTATTCTCGGTCCCAGGGGCACGAGTAACCGTCATGCGTTTGGTAATCATGGGGCTTTCTCGACCTGGCGACGATGGAATAAATTCACCGTTCTCTTTATTTTTCTCACTTCGCCCGTTGTTGCGTCTTTGGAATCGATGAATGTAATCGATTTGAGCGACTTCTGGCCCTTCCTTACCTGGTACCCGTAGGCGACCCAAGAGGCGTAAGGCATTGCGTCGCATGTGGGATCGAACTCCTCGGCACACTCCTCACCCCAGCGTTCTTCTATCTGGTCCTTAACCATCTCGTAGGTCTTTTCAGAGCCACGGTACGGGGAGACTAATTCTTTGACACTTAACATACGGGATTGAAGAATGACTATAACCCAACGCCAAGTGGGGAAGAGATCAACGACTACGCCGAATCGATGGAGGAACTTCTGTCAGGCGATTTGAACTTCGAACAGAAACGTGCGATAGTATTGAGAACCGTAGAGAAGATTGTCGGCACGCAAGAGAAGCTTCAAGTGTCGGGGTTCATCCCGGTTATTTCAACTTATTATGGCCAGTACACAACTGAAGATAGGAATCGTCGGACTGCCGAACGTCGGGAAATCGACGCTTTTTAATGCGCTCACCAAGGCGAGCGTGCCGGCGGAGAACTATCCGTTCTGCACCATCGACCCGTCGGTGGGCGTCGTCGGCGTGCCGGATGCGCGCCTTGAGGCGCTCGCTAAGTTTTCGTCTTCCGAGAAGACGGTTCCCGCCGCGGTCGAATTCGTGGATATCGCGGGGCTCGTGCGCGGTGCGTCCGAAGGCGAGGGCCTCGGCAACCAGTTCCTCACGCATATCCGCGAGACGGACGCCATCCTCGAGGTCGTCCGCTTCTTCGACGATGCGGACATCCATCATGTGGACGGGGAAGTGAATCCGGTGCGCGACATCGAGATAATCAACCTCGAGCTCGTACTCGCGGACTCGGAACAGGTCAAGAAGCGCGAGGAGAAGCTTGCGCGCGACGTGAAGGCCGGCCAGAAGGCGGCCATCGCCGAGGCAGCCGTTCTCGCGAAGCTCGGCCAAGCCTTCGCGCGCGGAACCTTCGCGGGCAAGGCGGGGCTTTCGGACGAAGAGATCGCGCTCATCGCGCACCTCAATCTCCTCACGATGAAGCCGGTCCTCTATGCGCTCAACCGCAAGTCCGGCGGGCACAACCTCGACGAGCTTACGGACGGCCGCGCGGCGGAGGCATACGAAGCGATTGCAGCGCTCGGCTCCCGCTACGTCATGGTGGACGCCGCGACCGAACGGGAGCTCAACGATGTCGCGGACGAAGACCGCGCCGGATTCCGTGAGGAACTTGGCGTGCATGCGGACGGGCTCGCGGACCTCATCCGCGGCGCGTACGCGACGCTCGACCTCATATCATTTTTCACCACCGGCGTGAAGGAAACGCGCGCGTGGACCATCCCGAGGGGCGCGACGGCACCCGTCGCCGGCGCGGCGATACACACCGATTTCATGGACAAGTTCATCCGCGCGGAAGTCATCGCCGCCGAGTCGCTCCTGTCCGCGGGCTCCTACGCCGCCGCGCGCGAAAAGGGGCTCGTCCGCACGGAAGGGAAAGAATACGTGGTCGCGGACGGGGACGTGATGGTTTTCCTCCACTCCTAACCGCACTTCTCCCCGCCACGGTGCTCTTAATCCATCTGCCCTTCCTCACTCCTGAATGCAAAAGAACCTTAACGCAACAAAGTTGCGTTAAGGTTCTTTTGCATCAAACGGGGGAAGGGGACGGAGAAGAGACGGAAAGCGGACGAAAAAGGGACGGAAAGAGGACGGAAAGAGACACGAGGGTGGGGGAAGGTATGAGACGAGGGGAACAAGAGGGATGGGGAGCGGAAGGGATGGAACAGGTCGCAGGGAACAAGAGGGATGGGGCAACGGGAGGAAAGTGAGACGCTTTCGGAAGGGGTGGCCAGCAAGGCCAGCGCAAAGCGAGCATGAGTCGTGGAGGGGTGGAGCAAGGGCAGAATGGGGCCCGGAATGCTTTAAGAGAAGGGAAAGTCGGAGGGCTTGACAAGCAGGCCAATATAGTGTTACAGTACATCGCCGCAAATTGAGCGGTTGCACAATAGGGAGTGTGAGATGAAATACCACCACGTTGCCCCGTGGTTGCAGCATGCTACCACGGTGGTCAGTGCGCACACGTCTGCACAGGACGTACGCATTTACGTTGTCATCGGGTTGCTGGCCTTCGCGGTCGTCGGCCTTGTCTACGAGGCTGCCTTCAAGAGGCAGACTCATGACCTGAAGCTCGCGACCGGAGCCGCGCTTGCAATCGGCGTACTCTTCATCCCCGGCTTCACTGCGGCGATGAAGATATTCATCGATGCGGGCATCATCGCCTGCATCGTGATTTACCTGATGCCGCATGGCTTGTTTCGCCGGCAATCGGGCGAAGTGTTCGTTGGGCTCGCGTTGGTTGTTGCCTACGCGTTCCTCACGGCACCGGAGCATTACCTGCTTCCGTATATCCTCGGCTCCGTGCGATAGGAGGCGACGATGAACACGAAGGCAGTCATCGTTCTTGCTGCGCCGCTCCTTCTCGGGGCGTGCGCAAGCGAAAGCCCGGCGTACTACCCGCCGCAGCGCTCGTGCATAACGCATGTCACGGGGCATACGCGGGTATCGGATCGCTCCTGGATAAAGCGGGTATCCATTTCCGCAAAGGATACGGACCTGCGTGAGAGCACGGGCGAGATGATACTCGAGAGCTTCAGTGACCTCGGCGTAGATCTCGTGGAGCCGTCAAAGGCTCGCGCTCTTATCAGGATTCGTCCATGCGGACGCGACCTGTGCGTATCCGTTGAGTACAACGGGCATATCTCGCCGGAGGCTCGATTCGGGTCTGGGCGCGAATGCGATCCGCTCAAGGTGCTCTTCCGCAACCGAGAGGGCGTCCTGAAGTATGTGCGTGCCAGATTCAATGACATCCTGCAGGGATAGCGCAGGCGTCACAAGGGAAGACAAGATGTTCTTTGGAAAACAGCAGCGTAGAGCCATAGCCATAGCGGCAAGAAGAAGATAGTGCTCTACGCTGGCGCGAAGAATTCGCTCTGTAAACCAAAGGCCCGCGAAGATTCCTTCGTGGGTCTTCGTATTTCATATCGCGTGGTATAATCACGCGATGGAACCGACCGCAGAAACCGCCGCGCGTGCGCGGGTAACGCCGAAGGACTTCTTCATGTGGGCCGGGGCGATGCTCGCGCTCTACTGGTCTGTCGTCTCGTTCGTCTTTCTCATATTCAACTACATCGATTACGGCCTGCCGAACGTGCTCTCCTACCGGCCGGACCCGTACGCGGGCGGCATGCCCTATGAGATGGCATCGCTTCTCGTGCTCGCGCCCGTTTACGTCGCGCTCGCGCTCCTCATCCGCCGCTCCATCGCGCGCGACCCCTCGCGAAGAGACGTATGGGTGCGCCGCTGGGCCGTCCTGTTCACGCTCTTCGCAGCTGGCGCCACGGTGGCCATCGACGTCATCACGCTCCTGACCTCGTTCTTCCGCGGCGAAGAGCTCACCCTGGCGTTCCTGCTCAAGGTGCTTGTCGTGCTCATCGTCGCGATACTCGCGTTCGGATACTTCACCTACGACCTGCGAGGCTATTGGGATGTCCACCTGCGCACGGAGCGGTATCTCTGCGGCGCGTTCGCGCTTATCGCGCTCGCGAGCATCGTCGTCGGCTTTTTTATCGTGGGAACGCCCGCAGACGCGCGCCTCATGCGTCTTGACGCGCAGAAGACGAATGACCTTTCGACCATACAGTGGCAGGTGGTGAACTACTGGCAGCAGAAGGCGGCGCTGCCGGCGACGCTTGCCGCCCTTGCCGACCCGCTGTCCGGTTCCGCGATTCCGACGGACCCGCAGACCGGCGCAGCGTACGGATACCGGGCGACCGGCACGACGACATTCGAGCTCTGCGCCGATTTCAATCGTCCGAGTCTTGATTCGGCAACCGCGGGACCTTCCCCCGCGTCGCTTGGAAGCGGCAGCACGGAGGGCTGGGCGCACGCGGCCGGCCAGGCGTGCTTCGCGCGCACCATCGACCCGGAGCGGTATCCGCCCGCGCCGAAGACGCTCCGCTAGCGTGCGCTATACTGCGCATTCTTACGCATGTACGACCATACGCGGATAGAGAAGGAAGCGCAGGAGCGTTGGAAGGCCGCCGGCTACGGTACGACGGACCTTGATGAGGCCGGGAAGGAACCGTATTACCTCCTTGTCGAATTCCCGTATCCCTCGGGAGACCTCCACATAGGGCACTGGTACGCGTTTTCGGTTACGGACATCTACGCGCGCATGCTCCGCGCGCGCGGGAGGAACGTGCTCTTTCCCATAGGGTTCGACGCGTTCGGCCTGCCCGCCGAGAACGCGGCAATCAAGCACGGTCTCGATCCGAAGGCATGGACCTACGCGAACATGGAGCGCATGCGCGCGCAGCTCGCGAGCATGGGCGCATCCTTCGACTGGTCGAAGGAAGTGGTCACGTGCGAACCGGATTACTATCGCTGGACGCAGTGGCTCTTTACGAAGCTCTACGAGCACGGGCTTGCGGAGCGACGGAAGGCGCCCGTGAAGTGGTGCCCCAAGGACCGCACCGTGCTCGCGAACGAGCAGGTAATCGACGGCGCGTGCGAACGGTGCGGCACGCCGGTCGAGGAACGGAACTTGACGCAGTGGTTCCTCAAGATTACGGACTATGCGGAGCGCCTGCTTGCCGACCTTGATGCGCTCGCGTGGCGCGAAGAGATAAAGGAGGCCGAGCGCGCGTGGATAGGGAAGTCCGAAGGCGCGCGCATCCCTTTTTTCATACGCGCTGCGGAAACCGCATCGGTGGAGGATGCGCGAAGCATGGAGCCTGTGCGCGTAGATGTCTTCACGACGCGCGCGGACACGCTCTACGGCGCGACGTACCTCGTGCTCGCGCCGGAACATCCGCTCGTCGGCGAGCTTTTGCCGTCCCTTGCGAACGAGACGGACGTCGCCGCGTACATCGAGGAGACGCGGCGGAAGACGGAGCGCGAACGCTCGGAGAATAAGGACAAGACCGGCGTGCGGCTCGAAGGCGTCATCACGGTGAATCCGGCGACCAAGGAAGAGATTCCGGTGTATGTCGCGGACTACGTGTTCGCTTCCTACGGCACGGGCGCCGTCATGGCGGTACCGGCGCACGATGAGCGCGACTTCGACTTCGCGAAGAAGCACGACCTGCCTGTCCGCCAGGTCGTAGCGCCCGTTTCGCATCGCGAGACCGGCGGCGATGCCGTTCATGAGGATGAGCCGTTTACGGAACGCAACGCGGTCATGTGCATCGTGAAGCACTGGGAGAAGGACGAGTACCTGTGCATCCAGTGGCGCGAACATCCGGACATACGCTCATTCATTTCCGGCGGCATCGAAGAGGGCGAGACGCCGGAAGAAACGGGCATCCGCGAGATTCGTGAAGAGTCCGGGTACCTGCATCCCGCGTTCGTGCGCCAGCTCGGAGGTATCTCGTACATCGAGTTCTTCCACCAGCAGAAGAAGCATAACGTCCGCGCGCGGTTCCGCTACCTTTATTTCGAGCTTGCGAACGGCGAGCGCGAAAGCGTATCGGCGGAAGAAGACGCCAAGCACGAGACGCTCTGGATACCGCGGGACGAGGTTCGCGACTTCCTCACGCTCATGGAGCGCGACGTCGTGTGGGAACGCATGCAAGGGCACGATGCGGCGTATACGGGCGGCGGCATCCTGGTCGACTCCGGTGCGTACACCGGGCGGAACAATCGCGAAGCGATTCCGGACATCGTTAGAGAAGTCGGCGGGGAACCGGTCACGAACTACCGCTTACGCGACTGGCTCGTCTCGCGCCAGCGCTACTGGGGGTGTCCCATCCCCATCGTGTACGATCCCGAGGGGAAACCGCATGCGGTTCCGGCGGAGCATCTGCCGTGGGAACTTCCGACGGACGTCGACTTCACGCCCACCGGCGAACCGCCGCTCGCTTCCTCGAAGGAGCTTGCCGCGCGCGTCGAGAACATCTTCGGCAAGGGATGGACCCCGGAGTTCGACACCCTCGACACGTTCGTCGACTCCTCCTGGTATTTCCTCCGTTATCTCGACGCGGGCGATGCCGAGCGCTTCTCCGAGCCGAAGGCGATGAAGGACTGGCTGCCCGTCGACCGCTATTCGGGCGGGAGCGAGCACACCACGATGCATCTCCTCTACGCGCGCTTCTTCCACAAGGCGCTCTATGACCTCGCGCTCGTTCCGACGGCGGAACCGTTTCGCGAACGGTTCAATCGGGGTCTCATCATGGGACCGGACGGCCAGAAGATGTCGAAGTCGAGAGGGAACGTCGTGAATCCGGACGACTTCGTCGCCCGGTACGGTGCGGATGCGGTCCGCATCTTCCTCGCCTTCATCGGCCCCTATAACGAACCGGGCGCGTACCCGTGGAGCCTTGAGGGCGTGGCGGGCATGCGCAAGTTCCTCGAGCGCGTCGTCCGGCTCGCAGAACGCGCGACGGACGCGCCCGTGGATGACGCGCTGCGGAAGGCGCTCGCGCGCGCGAGCGTGAAGATCGCCGCGGACGGCGACCGGTTCAAGTTCAACACGGGAGTCGCGGCGCTCATGACGCTCTTGAACGGATTCGAAGACGCGCCGACCGTGCCGCGCGAGGCAGTGCGCGCCTTCCTCGTCATGCTCGCGCCGTTCGCGCCGCATCTTTCCGAACACCTCTACGGTTCGCTTGGCGGCGCGGGTCTCGTCGCAGAGGCGCCGTGGCCGGTCGCGGACGCCCGCGACCTCGAGAGCGATACCGAGACGGTGGCGGTGCAGGTGAACGGCAAGCTGCGCGGGAATCTCATCCTCGCGAAGAGCCTTAGCGAAGCTGACGCGCTCGAGAAGGCGCGCGCGCTCCCGGCGGTTGCCGCGCTCCTTGCGGGAAGGGAGCCTCTCCGGGTGGTATATATCGCGGGCAAGGTGCTGAATATCGTGCTTCCGGCAGCGTAGATTCGGGCGATTTGACTAATTTCCCGTTATCCTGTATATTAGAACACATATAAATCACGCAACGTATGGCTAAGACGACCGGAACGAAGAAGACGAAGGGCACGTTCGAACTCAGTTTCGACACGGCGGCGCTCGTGAAGCGCTTGCTTGCCGAGATACCGAGCCGCGCCCGGGAAGTCTTGACGCTCCGCTTCGGTCTCGGCACCTCGGCCGTGCGCCAGACGCTTGAAGAGATCGGCTCCCGCTGGGACGTCACGCGCGAGCGCGTGCGGCAGATAGAGGCAGCGGGTCTCGATGCCGTCCGCGCCGGAAAGGCCTTCGCGGATGCGGGCGCGTCGTTCGAAGAGCTTCGCAAGCATGTCGCCGGCCTCGGCGGTATCGTCGCCGAAGAGGAGCTGCTCGCCGGCCTTTCGAAGGACGAGAAGGCGCGCAACCGCATCCGCTTCCTCCTCGTCGTCGGAAGCGCGTTCTTCCGCGAACGCGAGACGGACGACTTCTACGCGCGCTGGCATGTGGATAAGAATACGGCCGAACGCGTGCACGAAGCGCTTTCGAAACTCTACCTTTCGCTCGATGACGAGGACGTGGTGCCGGAGAGCGAGCTCATGGACCGCTTCCTCGACGAGCTCAAGGAGGTGAACGACGCGTACCGCAATGAAGAGGTGCTGAAGCGCTGGCTTTCGCTCTCCAAGACCATTTCTGTCAATCCGCTCGCCGAATGGGGACGCGCGACCTCTTCCGGCATCCGCACGAAGGGCATCCGCGATTACGCGTACCTCGCCATTAAGCGCCACGGGAAGCCGATGCATTTCAGCGAGGTGGCGAAAGCCATCGGTACGCTTTTCAATAAGCGCGCGCACGTGGCGACCACGCACAATGAGCTCATCAAGGACTCGCGCTTCGTGCTCGTGGGCCGCGGACTCTACGCGCTCAAGGAGTGGGGCTATAAGCCGGGCGTCGTGCGCGACGTCATCCGCGAAGCGCTCGCGAAGAAGCCGCTCACGAAGGAAGAGGTCATCGCCGCGGTGAAGAAGACGCGCTACGTGAAGGACAACACCATCCTCGTGAACCTCAACGACCGCCGCTACTTCAAGCGTTCCAAGGAAGGAACGTATCAGGCGGCGTAGGACTCCAAGACCGGCTCGGGACGCGCGGTTCGGAAGCGAACTCCTTTAGGCTTCCGAACCGCGCGTTCGCTCGCCGGGAACCAAGGAAAAGAACACGCATGCCTCTTCATGAAGAGCGCACCGCCAAAGGGCGGTGCGCTCTTCGGCTTTCTCCGGCATACCTGGGAACAAGTCGTTTCGGTTTTGAACCGTCGCTCGGTATACTGCGGGTGATATGGAACTTCCATTCCTGCACGCGCTCGAAAGCTGGGCGGAGGGGACGAGAAAAGCATACGGCTTCACCTTCTCGGCGTTCGTGCTCATCCCGGCGTACGTGCTCGCGGTCTTCGTCATGTACCTCTTCGCGCCGGACGTCATCGTTTCGGGATTCCGCCTCACGCTCTTTTTCGCGCCTCTCTGGATGCCGTACATCGTGTGGCGCTTCTCCTGGATACGCTGGATACAGTACCGGCAGGCGATGTTCATGGCGCACGACCTCCAGAAACCGGTGCTCCTTGAGTTGCGCCTGCCTCGCGATACGCGCAAGTCTCCGCTCGCGATGGAAGCGGTGCTTGCCGGAATCCATTTCGCGCCGGGCATCAACACCTGGTACAAGCGCTACTGGCTCGGCCGCGTGAAGCCGTGGTGGTCGTTCGAGATAGTCTCCGTCGAAGGCAAGCTCCATTTTTATATCTGGGTCTGGGACCGTATCCGCCGCCAGGTGGAGAGCAGCTTTTACGCGCAGTACCCCGGCATCCAGCTCGTCGAAGTTCCGGACTACACGCTCGGCGTAGCCGTCACGGACCCGGTGCAGGATATATGGGGTTGCGAATACCAGCATACGAAGCCGGATCCGTATCCGATAAAATCCTACGTCGACTACGGCCTCGACCAGCCCCGCCTCAAGGCCGAGGAGCAGATAGACCCGATGGCGCAGGTGCTCGAGTTCCTCGGTTCGCTCGGTCCCGGCGAACAGGTCTGGCTGCATTTCGTCATCCAGATGACGAAGGGCGACAAGTACAAGGGCAAGAAGAATAAGAAAGGAGGGAAGTACACCTGGAAGGACGAAGGGCACGAGATAGTGCAGCAGATACGCGAAGAGGTCACGAGCGAGGTCGAGTACGTTGACCCCGTGACGAAGGTGGTGCGAAAGTCGCGCGGATTCCCGAACCCGACGAAAGGCCAGGTGGATATCATGGCAGCCATCGAGCGCAATATCGGCAAGGTCGCGTTCGACATCGGCATCCGCTGCCTCTACATCACCGCTCCGGGAAAGCACAAGAGCGCGATGCACGGCATGCTGACGAGCACCATGTTCCGCCCCTTCTCATCCGAGCAGTTCAACGGGCTTGAAGCGGCCGGCCGCTGGTCGGAGGAATTCTACGATTATCCGTGGGAAGACCCCGGCTTCTTCCGCACGCGGCGCAAGATGACGGAACTCTTGGAAGCCGCGCGGCGCCGTTCGTACTTCAACGAGCCGTTCAAGATGCCGTGGATGACGATGAGCGTCGAGGAAATAGCGACGCTCTTCCACATCCCGTCTTCCGCCGTCGCGACGCCGTCCCTTTCGCGCATACAGTCGACCACCACGTCGGCGCCTTCGAACCTGCCGACGTAGTTCCATGGAAGCACTCCTTCGCGGATTTTACGGCGCGCGGCGCGCGGTTGCCGAACACCTGCATTCCTTCCGCGCCCGCTACGCGTACGGGTCCGCTCTTTTCCTCCTTGCGCTCGCCTGCTACGCGTTCGCGTTCCTCGTGCCCGCCGCCTCGTTCCCGAACGATGCGTACGTCACGATACGCGCGGGAGAGCCGCTGTCCGAGATTTCCACGTCGCTTTCTACGAACGGCATAATAACGTCCGCCGGACTCTTTTCGGCGTACGTGCGCGTCGCCGGACGCGCGAGCGCTCTTAAGGCCGGCGTGTACCGCTTCACGAGGCCCCTTGGCATCGCAGGCGTTGCGGAACGCCTTACGCACGGCGCGTTCGGCATAGCCGCCGTCCGCATCACTTTCCCGGAAGGCTATACGGTCCGCGACATGTCCGCGCTTATCGCACGCGAGCTTCCGGAAGCGGACGCTCCGTCGTTCATCGCCGCCGCGAAAGGGGACGAAGGCTACCTGTTTCCCGATACGTACGAGTTCCTCCCATCCGCGTCTGCGGCGGATATCGTAGCGGCGATGCGCGCCAACTTCGATGCGCGCATCGCGAGCATAACGCCCGCTATCGCAGCATCGGGACATGCGCTTCCGGACATCGTCACGATGGCGTCGCTCATCGAGAAGGAAGCGCGTACGCCCGCGGACCGTCGCATGGTCGCCGGCATACTCTGGAACCGCGTGCGTCTCGGGATGCCGCTCCAGGTCGATGCGGTGTTCGGCTATATCGAAGGGACGGCGACGCACGCCCCTTCGCTCGCGGAACTGTCGAGCGACTCGCCCTATAACACGTATCTGCACGCGGGGTTGCCGCCCGGTCCCATATGCAATCCCGGACTCGACGCGCTTCTTGCCGCTCTCACACCCGCGAAGACCGCCGACCTCTACTACCTCACCGGAAAGGACGGAAAGATGCACTACGCGAGGACGTACGCGGAGCATGAGCGTAACCAACTCTTGTACCTATAAAAAGGGTAGAGGGTCGCGACGGCAGTGTTATGCATCGCGACCCTCCTTGTATTTCCCGATAGTGACGACTCCTTTTTCCTGAAGTGCTTCCCACTGGCGTATCGGGAGACCGCGTCCGCCGCGCTCCGGAATGACGTACCATGGCCTGCCGCGTCGCGTGCGCGTGGAGACGCACACGCATAGCTCGAGGACTTCGAATCCGCCGTCCGCAGGCTGAAGCGTCAGGGTATCGCGCCGTTTCTTCGGGTTCTTTACGGTTACCGGCCCGTGTAAGAGAATATAAATCAGGCCGAATAACTCATGCTGTGAATGTACAAGGCCGTGCATGACAGCCTCCTTTCGCACGAGAGCTCGAACGTCCGAGCAGCTATAGAATCGCACGCTTCGCCGCCGCGTCAAGTGATGCTATATAAAAGGGATGAACCTGCGCGGACAAGCGGTGTACGTGGGCCTCTCGGGAGGCGTCGATTCCGCCGTCTCCGCCGCGCTCCTCAAGCGGGCGGGCGCCCGCGTCACGGGCGTCTTCATCAAGGGATGGTATCCGCCCGGCATGCCGTGTACGTGGGCGGAAGACCGCAGGGACGCGATGCGCGTCGCGGCGCACCTGCGCATCCCGTTTAGGACGCTCGACGCGAGCGAAGAGTATCGCCGCGGCGTCATCGACTACTTGCTCCGGGAATACGCGGACGGCCGTACGCCGAATCCGGATGTCATGTGCAATCGCGACGTGAAGTTCGGCGCGTTCGCGCGCTATGCGAAAGAGCGGGGCGCGGCATACCTTGCGACGGGCCACTACGCGCGCATAACGCATGATGGCGGAGAGACGCACGTCTTGCGCGGAAGCGACCCCGCCAAGGACCAGAGTTACTTTCTCTGGGCGGTCTCGAAAGCCGCGCTCGACATGACGCTCTTTCCCGTGGGCGGCATGGAGAAGATCCACGTCCGCTCGCAGGCGCGGCGCTTCGGCTTGCCGGTCGCGTCGAAGCGGGACAGCCAGGGCATCTGTTTTCTCGGCGCGGTCTCGGTGGAGGAGTATCTCCGCACCGAATTCTCGCCCATTGCGGGAAAGGCGCTCGACGAGGACGGCGGGGAAGCGGGAACGCACGACGGGGCCGTGCTCTATACGCTCGGCGAGCGCGTCGCGCTTAGGGATGCTGCCGCGGGTCCGTGGTACGTGGTCGGAAAGCGGATGCGGGATAACGAACTCATCGTCTCGCATAGCGCGCGGCCGCAGGGCATCTTCGAAGCGCCGCGCGCGCTCTCGCTCTTTGAGGTGAACCTGCTCGCGCCTTGCACGGGACCGGTTACCGCGCAGTACCGCTACCACGGTCAGCGCGTTTCCGGCACGTTCACGAAGAAAGGTGCGCGTGGGGGTATCTTCGTTCCCGAGATGCCGCTTTCGGACTATGTCGCAACGGGCCAGTCGCTCGCGCTCTATGCGGGTGACGAACTGCTCGGCGGTGGTATCATAGACGGCATTCATGGCACGGTTTCTTGAAATGACGCGGCGGCCGCAGTTCTGGGTAGCGCTTCTTTGCGTCGGCATCGTCCTCCTCGCCGCATACTCCATTTCCGTGGAGCGCGCGCGCGAAGTCGCCGTGCCTGCTCCTAAGGTCGCTGCGGAAGCGCCTCCGGTGGCGCTCGATTCATATGCCGATTCCTATCGCAGGGGTACGCACACCGTAAGCGGCTCGGTAGCGGTGCCGACTCCCTGCTATGTCGTCACCGCCGCTGCGACAACCGATGCGTCGTCGACTCCCGAGCGGATACGCGTCGACATTTCCGCGCCGCCGGATACCGGAAGCTGCCTCATGCTTCCCGATACGAAGCCGTTCTCCGTCACCGCGACGGCACCTGCCGACGCGGACATCTCGCTCTACGTGAACGGCGCGCTCGCGACGACGACAGGAGCGCAGGCGGCCAAGTGATATGCCGACCATCATAAAATCGGATGGGAGCGCCGAAGCGTTCGACTCCCGCAAGCTCGAGGAATCGCTGCTGCGTTCCGGCGCGGGCAAGCACGCCGCGCACGGCATCGCCGAAGAGGTCGCCCGCACGGTGCGCGAAGGTTCCCGGACGCATGACGTATACCGGCGGGCGTTCACGCTCTTGCGCAACGAGACGAAGCCCGTCGCCGCGCGCTATGCGCTCCGCCGCGCGCTGCTCGGGTTCGGGCCGACCGGCCACCCGTTCGAGGATTTCGTGTCGCACCTCTTCCGCAAGGAGGGATGGACGGTGGAGACGCGCAAGCTCATGAAAGGGAAGTGCGTGACCCACGAGACGGATTTCTACGCGACGCGCGGCGGCGAGAACCTCGCCGCGGAGCTCAAGTATCATAATGACGTCGGCTACCGGACGGACGTCAAGGTCGCGCTCTACGTCAAATCCCGCTTCGACGACATCTGGAACTGCGAATCGCAATTCCAGACCTGTCCCGTCGACCGCGGCTTCCTCATCACCAATACGAAGTTCACGAGCCAGGCCGTCCAGTATGCGTCCTGCTCCGGCGTGGAACTCATCGGCTGGGATTACCCGGCACGCGGGAACCTCTACGACCGCATGTGCTTTGCTCGCGTATATCCCGTCACCGCGCTCTCGTCGCTTAAGAAGAACGAGAAGCGCCTCCTCATCGAGGCGGGCGTGACCGCGTGTGATATGCTACGGGAAAGGAAAGAGGCGCTCGCCGCCGCGGGCCTTCCCCCGGAGCGCATCGGGGAGACGCTTGCGGAAGCGGATGCGCTCCTCGCCTTGCCGCATCCGTATGAACAACAGCAATTCTGAGTCGAACCTCCGCACCGTCGGCCTCATCGCGCTCGGCGTCGGCATCGGCATGGTGGTCACCGTGGTGTGGTATTCGAGCCCGAGCGATATCGCGCTTCCGCCCGCGCCCGGCACGGGCGCGGATACCGTTTCCGCGGCGAGCGCCACCTCCACGCCGTCGCTCCCGCAGGACGCGAGCGGCGCGGTCTCCGTAAAGGACCAAGCTGCGGGCGATTCGGTCATCGTCGAATCCGTCACCGTCCCGCCGCCCGGCGTCTGGGTGGTGGTGCATGAGTACCACGGCAGCGAACGCGGCAATGCGCTCGGCGCTCGGTACGTGCGCGGACCGTCGATAAACGTCGTCGTGCCGCTTCTGCGCGCTACCGTGCAGGGCGGCACCTATGCGGTGGTGCTCTACCGCGACAACGGCGACGGCGCGTTCAATCTCGCGGACGACAGCGTCTATGTCGACTTCGATACCGGACAGCCGGTCGTCGCGCCTTTCAGTACGTTCGCCAACTAGCGCATGAGCGAATTCAAGAAATCGTATAACCCGAACCGCAGCGCCGATTGGAACTACGGCGGCAAGAAGTGGCGTCTTTCGCGCTCGAAGATAGACCTGTTCATGGAGTGCCCGCGCTGTTTCTATCTCGACAACAAGCTCGGGACCGCGAGGCCCCGCGGTCCCGCATTCACGCTGAACGTCGCGGTTGACGCGCTTCTGAAGAAGGAGTTCGACGCGCACCGCGCGGCCGGCTCCGCGCATCCTCTCATGACGCACTACAAGATTGACGCCGTACCCTTCGCGCACGCGCGAATGGGCACCTGGAGGGAGAATTTCGAAGGCATCGAATATCACCACAAGCCGACGGGCTTTACGATTTCCGGCGCGGTGGACGATATCTGGGTGAACCCGAAGGGCGAGCTCATCGTCGTAGACTATAAGGCAACGTCGAAGAGCGGGACCATCGAATCGCTCGCGGATTCTTCGTGGGAAGAGCAGTATCGCCGGCAGATGGGCGTATACCAGTGGCTCCTGCGCCAGAACGGGTTTCCTGTGTCCGACACCGGCTACTTCGTGTACGCGAACGCGAGTTCGGACAAGGAGGCGTTCGACGGCAAGCTCGAGTTCGAGGTCACCGTCGTGCCGTGTACTGGAACCACGGACTGGATAGATGAAGTCCTTCCGCAAATCCAGGCCTGCCTCGATGCGGATGCGGTCCCGCCTTCGGGCGGCGCCTGCGAATTCTGCCC
Source organism: Patescibacteria group bacterium (assembly GCA_018969385.1). Lineage (GTDB taxonomy): Bacteria > Patescibacteriota > Minisyncoccia > Phycocordibacterales > Phycocordibacteraceae > C7867-001. The sequence goes on along the minus strand of JAGWYL010000003.1, from coordinate 37,892 downwards.
GTACCGCGAAGCCGCGGGAAAGAAGCTGCTTGCGCTCCATCGCGCATCCGCGAAGAAGCCATGAAGGATACGGCATTCGCCGCGCACGTGCGCGACATCGTCCGACAGATTCCGAAGGGGCAGACGCGCACCTATGGCGAAGTCGCCGCGGCTGCCGGCCATCCGGGCGCCGCGCGCGCCGTGGGCAGCATCATGAAGCGTAACTATGACCCCGCCGTACCCTGCCACCGCGTCGTCCGAGCGGACGGTTCCGTAGGCCGGTACAATCGCGGCGGCTCCCGGAAGAAGCGGGCGCTCCTTGCGGAGGAGGGCGCGTTCGCGTGAGCTATGGAAGTGCGCATAGACCCGTCCTGGAAGGAGAGGCTTGCCGGCGAGTTCGATGAGCCGTACTTCGCCGAACTGACCGCGTTCGTTAAGAAGGAGTACGCGGGCGAGACCGTGTACCCGCCGCCGAGATACATCTTCCGCGCGTTCGACCTCTGTCCGTTCGATTCGGTGAAAGTCGTCATCCTGGGACAGGACCCGTACCACGGCCCGCGGCAGGCGAACGGGCTCTGTTTCGCCGTCGACGAAGGCGTCACGCTTCCGCCGTCCCTCCAGAACATCTTCAAGGAAATCGAAAGCGAGTACGGCAAGCCGATGGCGCATCGCGACGGGAGCCTCGAACGCTGGGCCGCGCAGGGCGTCCTGCTCCTCAATGCCACGCTTACGGTTCGCGCGCGCCTCGCCGGCTCGCATCAGGGGAAGGGCTGGGAGCGGTTTACGGATGCGGCGGTCGCCGCGCTCTCCTCGGAACGGGAGCATCTGGTTTTCATGCTGTGGGGGAACTATGCGAAGGCGAAGGGCGCGCACATCGACCGCGAGAAGCACCTCGTGCTCGAATCACCGCACCCTTCCCCTTTCTCCGCGAACGCTGGATTCTTCGGCAACGGGCACTTCAAGAAGGCGAACGAATATCTCATCGCGAACGGGAAGGAGCCGATAGACTGGCTGTAGCGCGTCGGATTCAAGACCGCTTCGCGCTTGGTCTGCACGGCTTTTGGAGTGCTCGCCCGCGCCGCCGAATTGCCGGGGGTCCGCGCGCTTGGTATCCTGCACCGATGCCGCGCACGCACGTCTTTGCTCCGCCCTATGTTCCCGGCACCACGTTCGTCCGCGAACAGGAAGGCATACACGAATACCGACTCGAGGGGAACGGCCTCACGATACTGCTCGCGCCGCATCCCGATTCGCCCGTCGCGGGATTCATGGTCACGTATCGCGTCGGCTCTCGGAACGAAGCGCTCGGTTACACCGGCGCTACGCATCTCCTCGAACACCTCATGTTCAAGGGTTCGGAGAATTACAATCGCGAGAAGGGGAATGACCTCTGGAACCTGCTCGAGGCGAAGGGCGCCTTGGTGAACGCGACGACGTGGACGGACCGGACGAACTATTTCGAAGTGCTGCCGCGGGAACTTTTGCCGACCGCTATCTCGTTCGAAGCGGACCGCATGCGCCGCGCGCGCATCCGCGAAGAAGACCGCGTCTCGGAGATGCCGGTGGTGCGGAACGAGTATGAGCGCGGAGAGAACCAGCCGTTCGAGGCGCTCGACAAGCAGCTTTGGGCGCTCGCGTACGAGGCGCACCCGTACCACCACTCCACGATAGGGTGGCGGAGCGACATAGAGAACGTGCCTATCGAGCGTTTGAAGGCGTTCTATGACGACTTCTACTGGCCGGACAATGCCACCGTAACCGTTGCGGGCGGTTTCGACGAAGCGGAAACCCTCGCGCACATCGCCGAACAGTTCGGCGCGCACCCGAAAGCGCCTCACCCGATTCCCGCGCTCTACACCGTCGAGCCGAAGCAGGAGGGCGAGCGGCGCGTGACGCTCACGCGCGCGGGCGGCGCGGACATGATGGCGCTCGCGCACAAGATTCCCCAGGCGACGCACCCGGACATGCCGGCGCTCGTACTGCTTTCGCTCATACTTTCGGACGGCAAGACGAGCAGGCTCTACCGGTCGCTCGTGGACACCGCACTCGCCACGTCCGTGACCGCCATGTGCTATCAGTTCCACGACCCGTCCCTGTTCACGACGTACGTGACGCTCTCGCCGCGCACCGCGCACGCGAAGGCGGAGCTGCTCGTGAAGCACGAGTACGCGCGCATCGCCGCGAAGGGCGTCGAGCCCGCGGAGCTTACGCGCGCGAAGAAGAACGTGCGCGCGGCGATAGCGGCGCGTCGGGACGGCCCGTACGCGTTCCTCTCCGCGATGAACGAAGAGATAGCTGCTGGAGACTGGACGCGCTTCACGCTCTTTCCGCGCGCGCTGTCGTCCGTCACCTCCGCGAAGATCCGCGAGGTCGCGAAACGGTACTTTACGGACGACGCGCAGACCGCGGGCTGGTTCGTCTCGACACAGGCATGATGCGCGACACGCACAAGGCAGCGGAAGCGGAACTCGCGGGAGGCCGGCTGTTCATAGCCGCGCTGCCCACCCCTGACGTGGTCTCGGTAGAGGGGAGCGTCTTCGGCGGACCGAATCATGTCGCGCGCGCGAAGGAAGCGCTGCCGATTCTTGCGGCGGGACTGCTCGATGCCGGAACAACCAAGAAGCGCAAGGATGCGTTCCGCGGCGCGCTTTCGGACCGCGCCGCGGAGCTCTCGTTCTTTGCGGACGGCGACCGCACGTATTTTTCCGGACGCTGTTTTCCGGAAGACCTCCCGTTCCTGCTTCATGCGGCGAGCGAGAGCCTCACGCTCGCGGCTTTTCCTGAGGCTGAAGTGCGCGCCGCTAAGGCGCGCGCCGCAGGGAATATCCGCGAAGAGCGTTCAGACACGCGCGCTGCGGCGGAACGCGCGCTCTTGAATCTTCTCTATGACGATGCTCATGTGAATCATCCGGGCTCGCTCGACGCGTTCGAACGCAGCGTCCGTTCGGTACGGCGTCCCGAGCTTCTCGCGTTCCGGAAGATGCTCGGCACCGGCGGTCTTGTCCTTTCCATCACTGGCGACCTCGTTCCTGAGGAGGCGAGGGCGGCTGCGGATGCGGCATTCAAGCGGCTCAAGCGGGGAACCGAAGCGGGCGTTCCCAAGATACGGAACCGCAAGATGCCGAACGCTGACGTGAAGCTCATCCCGATGCGGGACAAGGCGAACGTCGACGTGTTCCTCGGCGCGACGCTCGGCATCACGACTGCCGACCCTCTTTTCCACCCATCCTTCGTGCTGGCCGAGATGCTCGGCGGAAGCGTCACGTCGCACCTCATGCAGACTATCCGCGAGCGCGACGGCCTTTCCTACGGCGTCTACGCGCGGCTCGGCGGATTCGAAGACGGCGCGGACGGCTGTCTCAAGGTGTGGGCCACGTTCTCGCCGGAGCGGTACGAAGAGTCGCTCGCCAAGCTTCGCGCCGAAGTGCGTGAGTTCTTCGTGAACGGCCTCACGGAGGAAGCGCTCGCGAGGAAGCACGAGGAACTCGCCGGCTCATACCTCGTCTCGCTCTCCACGTCGCGCGGCCTTGCGCGCGCCCTGCATCGCATCGGAACCGAAGGGCGGGAGCTCGACTACCTCTACGCGCTTCCCGATATCATCCGCGCGGTATCGCTCGCGGACATCCGCCAGGCGGCGGACCTCGTGCCGCTCTCACGCCTGTCGCTCGCGGCATCCGGCACGTTCCCTAAGAAATAGCGCCGTGGTATCTTCGATGCAATGAACGTTTCAGAAGTGCGCAAGCGCTATCTCGATTTCTTCAAAGCGCGCGGACACGCGGTCATTCCCTCAGCGCCCGTCGTGCCGGAGAACGACCCGACGACCCTTTTCACGAGTTCGGGCATGCAGCCTCTGGTGCCGTATCTCATGGGACAGGCGCACCCGGAAGGTACGCGCCTCGTCGATTCGCAGATGAGTTTCCGCGCCGACGACATCGAAGAAGTGGGCGATAACCGCCACACCACGTTTTTCGAGATGCTCGGAAACTGGAGCCTCGGCGATTATTTCAAAGCGGAGCAGCTGCCGTGGTTCTTCGAATTCCTCACGGACGGCAAGAGCGGGCTGGGGCTCGACCCTAAGAACCTCTACGTCACCGTTTTCTCTGGCGATAAGGAAGCGGGCATGCCGGCAGACGACGAGTCCGTAGGGATCTGGAAAGAGCTGTTTGCGAAAGAGGGAATTAACGCTGCATTCGTAGCGCTCGATACCGAGGAGCGCGGCGGCGAGCTCGGCATGCAGGGCGGCCGCATCTTCGCCTACGGTGCCAAGAAGAACTGGTGGAGCCGCGCGGGCACGCCGAGCAAGATGCCCTCGGGCGAAATCGGCGGACCGGACTCGGAAGTCTTCTACGACTTCGGTGTGCCGCACGACCCGCGCTTCGGCCGCGAGTGTCATCCGAACTGCGATTGCGGCCGCTTCATCGAGATAGGCAACTCGGTGTTCATGCAATTCATAAAGAAGAGCGATGATTCCTTCGGCGAGCTTCCGAAGCGGAACGTCGACTTCGGCGGCGGGCTTGAGCGGCTCGCGGCTGCGACGCACGGCGATCCGGATGTCTTCCTCATAGATGTCTTCGATGCGGCGCGGAATGTCATCACAGAGCGCTCCGGCACGGGGTACGGCACAGACGCCGCGACGACCCGTTCGTTCCGCATCGTCCTCGACCACATGCGCGCCGCGTCCTTCATGCTTGCTAGCGGCATCACGCCCGCGAACAGCGAACAGGGTTATGTGCTGCGCCGCCTCATCCGCCGAAGCATCCGCGAGGCGGACAAGCTCGGCATCAAGGATACTGTGCTTCCCGAAGTCGCTGAGGGCTACGGAGACGCCTATGCGGACCAGTATCCGTTCGTGAAGGCGAATCATGATTTCATCCGTGACGAGCTTGCGAAGGAAGAGGCGCAGTTCCGGAAGACGCTCGCGAACGGCATGCGTGAACTAGAACGGCAGCTCGAAAAATATAAGCAAATACTTGGGTCGTATGCGTTTGTTCTATTCACTACATACGGTTTCCCTTTGGAACTTACGCGCGAAATCGCGGAAGAACACGGCATAACAATGAGCGACCAGGAACTCGACTTGTATGAAGGCCTGATGAAGAAGCACCGAGAGGAATCCCGTGCCGGCGCCGCGCAGAAGTTCGCGGGCGGGCTTGCGGACCACCAGGCTGAAACCATCCGCTATCACACCGCGCATCACATCCTGCTAAAGGCGCTCCAGATGGTACTCGGGCCGGAGGTGCATCAGCGCGGAAGCAACATCACGAGCGAGCGCCTCCGTATCGATTTCAACTACGGCACGAAGCTGACGGACGAGCAGAAGAGGGAGGTCGAGCGCATCGTGAACGAGAAGATAGGCGAGGCGCTCCCGGTGACCCGCACCGTCATGAGAAAGGAAGATGCGGAGAAGCTCGGCGCGGAGCACGAATTCGGCGCCACATATCCGGAACAGGTGAGCGTATATTCCGTCGGCCCCAAAGACGCTTCAGATGCCGATCCGAAGTTTGCCGACGCGTTCTCCATCGAGTTCTGCGGCGGGCCGCATGTCGCGAACACCGCGGAACTCGGAGAAGGCGGAAAGCGCTTCAAGATCCAGAAGGAGGAAGCTTCCTCTGCCGGCGTCCGCCGAATCAAAGCGGTACTCGCCGCGCCGTAAAGGATGCGCGCGGAGCATTAGGAAGCGCACGGGCGTATCGTATAATCAGCCCATGCACTTCGGCAGTCTCTTCCGCAAGAAGCGTCGGACGCTCGCGCTCATCGACATCGGTTCCGCATCCGTCGGCGGCGCGTATGCCGCATTCGCGGATGACGACATGCCGGTCATACTCTATACCGCGCGGGAAGAGATACGCATGCGCGAGGACTCGCTCCTGCTTTCGGACCTCGAGCGCGCGCTTTCGGACCTGCTCGGCCGCTTGACCCGCGAAGGCGCCGCCGCGCTCGCGCGCGGAACCGGTTCCGGGGCGGTTGACGACATACTCGTTTCCGTTGCCGCTCCGTGGGAGAAGACCGATATCGACGTCAGGATAGTCGAGCGCAAGTCCGCGTTCACCTTCTCTCATGCGCTGATTTCCGAGACCTTCGGCAAGGAGGAAGCTCGTCTCGAGCCCGGGAGGGTGCTTACCGATCATGCGGTCATCGCGACGCTCTTGAACGGATACGAGACGAACGAGCCCTTCGGCAAGCGCGCGACGCGTGCAGAACTTGTCGTGCTCACCACGACGCTTCTTGAGCAGGCCGCGCTCGCGATAAAGGGCGCTATCGCACGCGCCTATAACCGCAAATCCATGCGCGTCGTGGGGTTCCCGTTCGTCGCTTACACCGTATTCCGCGACGTGTACCCGCATGAGCGCGACTACCTCATCGTCGACGTTACGGGAGAGGCCACGGCCGTGAGCCTCGTGAAGCGCGGCATACTGGTCGACGTAGCGACGTGCTCCTGCGGCCTCAACGACCTTTTGCGTCTCGCGCATGCGCACGCCGGCGCCGGGGAGGCGGGCGCGCTGCCGGACATGCGGCGGCTTGCCGATGATGCGGTTGCCACGCGCGTCGACGACACGCGTCTTGGCGAAGCGCGCGAGACTTGGCGTACGCGGTTCCGTGAGACGCTCGCGGATTTCGCGTCCCGCTTCCCGTTGCCGCGCGTGGTATTCCTCCTTTCCGACGCGGATGTCCGGCCGTTCATGCAGCGCCTCATCGTCGAGACGCCGCTCCCGGAACTGCGGCTTTCCGACGAGCCCTTTTCCGTCATACCGGTCGCTCCGGAACAGCTCGCACCCTACATTCACACGCGCGGCGAGGCGCACGCTGACGAATTCCTCTCCATGCTCGCGCTTTTCGCGAACAAGAGCACCGAACAGGTAAGCGTCCGCTAAGGCACGAACGACAATCGCCGAAGGGGATTTTCAGCTGGGTACCGGGTAATGCACAGAAAGCGGTATCCGCCCCGCCTAGGAAGCGGTATACTGCACGCATTCCGCCTAATGATACCCGCATGCGCACTTTTGACGACATCATCCCTCCTTCAAGACGCGTGAGACCGCAGGAAGACGCGGGAGAACCGCTTACGTCGCCTCCGCCGCGGAGCGAGCGACGCTTCCCGTATCTGCTCGTTATCATCGTCATCGCGGTCATCGGAGTGTCCGTGGGCGTCCTCTACTTCTTCTCCGGCGCGCGCATCGAGGTAGACCCGACCACCGATTCGGTGCTCGTGAACGGCACTTTCACCGCCATGACCTCGACCTCTTCGCTGCCGTTCGAATTCATCTCGGTTGAGAAGCTCGCGACGCAGACCGTGCCGAGCACCGGAAGCGAGACGGTCGATACTGCCGCCTCCGGCATGATTACGGTCTACAACGAGCAGACGAAGGCGCAGCCGCTCGTCGCGAAGACGCGTTTCGAGAGCACGAGCGGGCTCGTGTACCGCATCCACGCCGCCATCACCGTTCCTGCCGCCAAGGGCGGAACTCCCGGAACCGTGTCCGCGATGGTCTATGCGGACAAGACCGGCGACTCCTATAATATCGGTGCGACTTCCTTTACGGTCCCCGGATTCGCCGGCACGTCGGAGTTCACGAAAGTGTACGCGAAGTCGACCGCACCGATGGCGGGCGGCTTCTCCGGCACGCGTCCGAAGGTCGATGCGGCGACCGCTGCAAAGACGGAAGCGGCCCTCACGACCACGCTCGGAGGGGACCTCAAGACCGCGCTTGCCGCGGATGTTCCTCCGGGATACATCCTCCTGCCCGGCGCGGACTTCGAGACCTACACCGCACTACCGCCCGCGGCATCGAGCGCCACGGGCAATGTTGACGTGAAGGAGAAGGGAAGCGCGCTCGCGATTGTCTTTCCTGAATCCGCTCTCGCGTCCGCGGTGTCGGCCCAGGTGCTCGGCGCCGCCTATCACGGGGAACCGGTGACGCTTACCGGCACGAGCGGGCTCACGCTCAAGCCTTCGGGAAGTGCCCCCAATGCGGACGCGACCTCCGTCTCGTTCTCCCTCTCCGGGAACGTAACCATCGTGTGGACGGTCGATCCGGGTAAGATCGCGAGCGCGGTCGCTGGGAAGACCCGCGACGCGGCGCAGGTGGTGCTGTCCGGCTTCCCGGAGGTGAAAAAGGCCCTCATCGTCCTGCGCCCCTTCTGGTCCGGAACCTTCCCCGCGGACCCGAAAGGCATCACGGTGGTGGTCAACAGCCCCTCCTGACCGGGGTGCGCATTGACTCGCATAAGCAGTCCTGTTAAGATGCATAACGCGTCACATGGAAGAAAAAGAGGCTAAAGAAACGGCAGTTGGAACTGTCGAAGAGGTGTTGCCTAACCAGCTTTTCCGTGTCCGTATGCCTTCCGACGAACTGGTACTAGCGTACCTGGCGGGGAGGATGCGTTTGCATCGCATACGCGTTCTCATGGGCGACCAAGTCGAGCTTATCGAGGATCCGTACGGCGGTCGGGCGAGGATAGTGCGCCGCCTGACTTAAGGCTTTATAAAGTTTTCAATCTCGTACCGCAGTCATGAAAGTGCGCGCTTCAATCAAGAAACAGCAGCCTGGAGATCAGATAGTCCGCCGCGGCGGGCGCCTGTATCGTATCAATAAGCGCAATCCGCGCCGGAAGGCGCGCCAGGGCTGAATCGTTTACGTACGTTAATCCTACCCGTATCTATGCGTATCGCAGGTGTCACCCTTCCCGACGACAAACAGCTGTCCTACACGCTGCCGCTCATCTACGGCATCGGTCCCGCACGCGCTAAGGATATCCTCACCAAAGCGGGCATAGCGTTTTCCAAGAAGGGCAAGGACCTCTCGACGGAAGAGGAACGGACCGTGCGCGAGCTCTGCGAGGGCTACACCATCGAAGGAGAGCTCCGCCGCGAGATCGGCCAGGACATCAAGCGCTTGAAGGACATCCGCTCGGCGCGCGGCATGCGCCATGAGCGCCACCTCCCGGTGCGCGGGGGCCGCACGAAGACGAATTCGCGCACCGTCCGCGGAAACGTGCGCAAGACGATGGGTTCCGGCCGCCGTACGCTCGAGAAGACGTAGGCCGTACCCTAATCATTCATCACCATGGGAAAGAAACGAATCATCAAGAAATCCGGACGCGGCCTCGACCAGGGGCGCAAGGAGCGCGCGCTCTCGAAGTCATCGAAGCGCCGCCTCGAGCGCGGCATCCTGCACGTGGAAGCCACCTTCAACAATACGAAGGCGGTCCTCACGGACGAGAAGGGCAATGCGGTCATGTCCTCTTCCGCGGGTTCGCTCGGCTTCTCCGGCGCGCGCAAGTCCACGCCGTATGCGGCGGCGAAGGTGGGCGAGCTCCTCGGCGAGAAGGGCATGCAGATCGGCCTCAAGGAAGCCGATGTCATCATCCGCGGCATCGGCGCCGGCCGCGAGAGCGCGCTTCGCGCGTTCGCGGGCAAGGGCGTGCAGATACGCAGCATCAAGGATGCGACGCCTGTCCCGCATAACGGCCCGCGTCCGCCGAAGCCGCGCCGCGTGTAGCATTTGATCCATCGATAAGCTTCTCATCCATTCTTCATGAAAACCGGACCCCGATACAAGATAGCGAAGCGCCTCGGCGCAAGCGTCTTCGAAAAGGCGCAGACGCAGAAGTTCGCGCTTTCCGAAGCGCGCGGCGGACGCGTGAAGCGCCGCGGCCGCGGTCCGTCCGAGTACGGGAAGCAGATGCTCGAGAAGCAGAAGGTCCGCATCACCTACGGCGTTCCGGAACGGCAGTTCGCGCGCTACGTGAAGGAAGTCATGGCGAAGCACGGCGCGAACCCCGCGGAGCTCCTGCACCGGACGCTCGAGATGCGTCTCGACAACATCATCTGGCGGCTCGGCCTTTCGCCGACCCGCCGGGGCGCGCGCCAGATGGTCGCGCACGGGCACATCACGGTGAACGGCAAGAAGATCCGCGTGCCTTCGCACATGGTTTCCGTCGGCGACCGCATCGCGGTGCGCGACGGGAGCAGGGCCCACAAGGGGTTCGAAGGGTTCGCGGAACGCTTCGCGGAGCGTCCGCTTCCGTCGTGGCTCTCGTGGAGTCCGAAGGACATGCAAGGCGAAGTTTCGACCCTGCCGACGCTTCTCTCCGCGGACCCCGCGGGAGACATGAGTGCCGTGCTCTCGTTCTACAGCCGCTAGCCTTATTTACACGCCGGTAATCGATTGAGTTATGGAATACCACGTCACGCTCCCGAGTAAGCCCCGCATCGTTTCCGAAGAGGAGATGGTCGGCACCTACGAGATAGACTCCCTGTACCCCGGGTACGGCCACACGCTCGGCAACAGCCTCCGCCGCATCATCCTTTCCTCGCTTCCAGGCGCGGCCATCACGTCCGTGAAGATAGAGAACGTCCCGCACGAATACGCCACCATCGAGGGCGTCCGCGAGAGCGTCATGGAAATCCTGCTTAACCTGAAGCGCATCCACTTCGTCCTTCACGGCGATGATGCGCAGACCATCCGTCTTTCCGTGAAGAGCCCGAAGACGGTCACCGCGAAGGACTTCACGCTGCCTTCGCAGGTAGAGATAGCCAACCCGGACCAGCACATCGCGGACATTTCGGGCAAGGTGGACTTCGAACTCGAAGCGACCGTCGAGCGCGGCCTCGGCTACGTGCCGCGCGAGGTGCTCACCCGCGACAAGGTAGACATCGGCACCATCGCGCTCGATGCGACGTTCACGCCTATCCGCCGCGTAAACTACGAAGTGGAGAACATGCGCGTCGGCGACCGCACGGACTTCAACCGCCTCCGCATCCTCATCGAGACGAACGGCACGGTGAAGCCGCATGAGGCGCTCGAGCGTTCCATCGAGATAATGATAAATCAGCTCAAGTCCATCATCGGCTTCCAGGAGGAGCCGGAGACGGAAGCGGAGGCGAGCGCCTCTGAATCCGCTTCCGTCGAGAGCGGTTCCGCCGCCGGCGGAAAGGCGAAGGTCTCGGAGCTCGGCCTTTCGACGCGCGTCACGACGGCACTCGAGGAGGCGGGCATCAAGTCCGCAGCGGGCCTTGCGCGCAAGACCGCAAGTGCGCTTAAGGAACTGGATGGCATCGGCGACAAGGCCATAACGGAAATCGAGGCGGCGCTTGCCGGGCTCGGTCTTTCGCTCAAGGCGGATTAGCAGTTGCTTCCTGGTACTGACCTATGCGACACCGATCAAAAGGACGTGCGTTCAACCGGCCGACGAACCAGCGGCGCGCGCTGCTGCGCTCCTTGGCGCGTTCTCTCATCATGCACGAACGCATCTCAACCACTGAAGCGAAAGCGAAGGAGCTGCGCCCGTACATCGAGCGTCTCGTCACCTATGGGAAGCGGGGAACGCTCGCGAGCCGCCGCCTCGCGGCTGCAAGCCTCGCGGACGAGGCCGCCGTCAAGAAGCTCTTCGCAGCGGTCGCACCGCGCTATGCGGAACGCGCAGGCGGGTACACGCGCATCGTGAAGCGCGCGAAGCGCGGCGCGAACGATGCGCGCAAGCTCGCGTACATCGCCTTCGTCTAGTTGCCTCGTACTCCGATTTCCTGTAAAACACCATGACAACCGCAATGAACGCATCCACGAAGAAGAAAGCCGCAAAGCGCGCCGTCTCCCCGGCGACGTACGCCATCGACGCCACGGACCGCACGCTCGGACGCGTCGCGAGCGAAGCTGCGCACGCTCTTCTCGGCAAGCGCATGGCGCAGTTCACGAAGGAGCGCGTCCTCCCCGTGAAGGTCGTCATCACGAACGCGGACAAGCTCCATCTTTCGGAGCGCCGCACGGCAGGGAAGGTGTACCTGCGCTACACGGGTTATCCGGGCGGCCAGCGCGCCACCACGATGGCCGAACTCATCGCGAAGAAGGGCGTCGCCGAGGTCATCCGCAAGACGGTGGACGGCATGATTCCGCGCAACCGCCTCCGCAAGGAGCGCATGAAGCGTCTTACGATAAAAGATTAGCGTACAGCTGACAGCGTACAGAAATACAATGGCTACGAAAGATACCATCCAAGCAGTCGGACGCAGGAAGACCGCCATCGCGAGCGTGCGGCTCGTCGAGGCGGACTCCGCATCCGTTACCGTGAACGGCGTTTCTGCCGCGGACTATTTCCACACGGACGAACGCACCAAGGTCGCGACGGAGGCGCTCACGGGAACCGAAACGGCGAAGACGTACGCGGTGAGGGCACAGGTCTCGGGCGGCGGCATCGCCGCGCAGGCCGCCGCGGTGCGCCATGCCATCGCTCGCGCGCTCATCAAGGCGGAACCGAATACCCGCAAGGCGGTCAAAGCGGAGGGACTCCTCACCCGCGACCCGCGCGCGAAGGAGCGCAAGAAGCCGGGACTCGTCAAAGCCAGGAAGCGGAAGCAGTGGAGTAAGCGTTAATCGAAGGAGCGTCCCCGGATGGGGACGCTTTCGTTTGCCTGTAAAAGTTGACATCGCGGCGAGGTCGGACCTTGATATCGAGGACCTTGATATCGATTTGGACCGCCCGATGCTATCATCGGATTAATGACGGAGATGGTACTAAGCCCGCTTGACCACATCGGATTCGCCGTCCTGGACTATCGGAAGATGCTTCATTTTTATGACGCCGCACTAGCGCCACTCAATATGCGTCGACTGCTTGAGAAGGAGACGTCTTGCGGATACGGCGTGGACAGACCCTTCTTCTGGATTTCGATGCCGAAGGAGGGGAGATCGGTCTCGAAAGGATTGCACGTTGCGTTCTCTGCAGACTCGGAGGGGACTGTCGAGGCGTTCTATGCAGCGGCCATAGGAGCTGGCGCAACAGACTACGGAGCACCCGGTGGCAGGGAGCGCTATCCGACCGGGCGCTATGTTGCTTTCGTGCTCGACCCGGAAGGTAACAATGTAGAAGCCATATTCCGCGGTGATCAGATTTGATTTGCCCCAGAACTTCGGGCATAGTTGGCGCATGAGTGAGACAGGAGACGAAGAGTTCGAATTCGAACCGGAAAATAACGAGCCGCCTAGGGGGAGCGACCCGGAGAAGCGAATCGCGAAGCTCACGAGCGAACTGGACGCCTGCAAGACGGAGAAGCAGGAGTACCTTGACGGCTGGCAGCGTGCAAAGGCGGACTACGTGAACGCGCTTAAGCGGTTCGACGAAGAGAAGAAGGCAGAGAGGATGCGCGGCGTAATAAAAGCGGCGGAGGCGCTCCTGCCCGCCTTCGACGCGCTCGAGCGCGCGAAGGAGCACGGCGGGCTGCCGGAAGGCTTCGCAGGCATCGTGAGGCAGCTCGAGGGCGGCTTCTCGTCGCTCGGACTCGAACCGCTCGGGGAAGCGGGTGAAGCCTTCAATCCAGCGCTCCACGACGCGCTCGGCCAGGATCCGGCGCCTTCCGCCGGAGCGGACGATACCGTCTCTGCGGTCCTGGAAAGGGGTTGGAAACTCGGGGACTCCGTCATCCGCCCGGCCAAAGTCCGCGTCTACCACTTCGCTGGCCATGCTTGATGGCGAAGGTTAAAATGTATAAAATGGTTTTGCTACGGGCGCGGAGGATGCATTTATAAGCTGTCAGCTGTACGCTGTCACCTGTAACCTATTTCTTATGGCAAAGATACTCGGCATTGACCTCGGCACTACGAATTCCGCCATGGCTATCATGGAGGGCGGCGAACCGCGCGTCCTTGAGAACGCGGAAGGTTCGCGCACCATGCCGTCCGTCGTCGCCATCGCGAAGAACGGCGAGCGGCTCGTGGGCACGCTCGCAAAGCGCCAGGGCGTCACGAATCCCAAGAACACCATCTACGGCATCAAGCGCTTCATGGGTCACCGCTTTTCCGATGAAGCCGTGAAGCGCGATAAGGACATCGTCCCGTACGAAGTGAAGGAAGGTCCAGACGGCGGCGTCCTGATTCACCTTGGCGACAAGGATTACCGTCCCGAAGAGATTTCCGCGATGATTCTCGGCAAGATGAAGGCGGACGCGGAGGCGAAGCTCGGAGAGAAGATTACCGAAGCCATCATCACCGTTCCTGCATACTTCGACGACAGCCAGCGAAGCGCCACGAAGGCGGCGGGGAAGATAGCGGGCCTCGACGTGAAGCGCATCATCAACGAGCCTACGGCCGCGGCGCTCGCGTACGGTTTCAATAAGAAGAAGGATGAGAAGATAGTCGTCTTCGACTTCGGCGGCGGCACCTTCGACGTATCCGTGCTCGAGGTCGGCGACGACGTCATCGAAGTGAAGTCCACGGACGGGGACAGCCACATGGGCGGCCGCGACATCGACCAGAAGATCGTCCGGTATCTTGCGGACGAATTCAAGAGGCAGAGCGGCATCGACGTGTCCAAGGACCCGCTCGCGCTCCAGCGCCTCGACGAAGCGGCGGAGAAGGCGAAGCACGAGCTCTCCTCTTCGAACGAGTCCGAAGTGAACATACCGTTCATCACCGTGGACTCGGGCGGCACGCCGCAGCACCTTCTCGTGAAGATGACGCGCGCCACCCTCGAGTCCCTTGCGGAGGAATACATCACGCGCTCCATCGACATCACGAAGCGTGCGCTCGACGCCGCGAACCTGAAGCCTTCCGACATCAATGAGATTGTCATGGTCGGCGGCCAGACGCGCATGCCGAAGATACAGGAGGAGGTGAAGAAGCTGTTCGGGAAGGAGCTGCACATGGGCGTGAATCCGGACGAGGTGGTGGCGGTAGGCGCGGCCATACAGGCCGGCATCATGCAGGGCGACGTGAAGGATATCCTCCTCGTCGACGTCATACCGCTTTCGCTCGCGATAGAGACGATGGGCGGCGTCGCGACGAAGCTCATCGAGCGCAATACCGCCATACCGACCTCGCGTTCCCAGACCTTCTCCACCGCCGCGGATAACCAGACCTCCGTGGAAATCCACATCACGCAGGGCGAGCGCGCGATGAGCGCTGACAACAAGTCGCTCGGCAAGTTCATGCTGGACGGCATACCGCCCGCGCCGCGAGGGCTTCCGCAGGTCGAGGTGACCTTCGATGTCGACGCGAACGGCATCCTCACGGTCAAGGCGAAGGAGAAGACGAGCGGCAAGGAGCAGAGCATCCGCATCGAAGGCTCCACCGGGCTCTCGGATGCCGATATCGAGAAGATGAAGAAAGACGCGGAGATGCACGCGGGCGAGGACGAGAAGCGCAAGGCGCTCGCGGACGCGCGCAATGTCGCGGACCAGATGGTCTACACGGCGGAGAAAGCGGTGAAGGACGCGGGCGGCAAAGCCCCTGCGGATATCGTGAAGGAAGTGAACGAGAAGGCGGAGGCGGTGAAGGCCGCGCGCGGTGGCGAGGATGCGGATGCGCTCAAGTCCGCGACCGAGGCGCTCTCCGCTTCGCTCTCCAAGATAGGGGAGGCGATGATGAAGGCGCAGCAGGACTCGGGAAGCGCCGCCCCGGGAGGGGAGACCCCGCCGCCCTCGGATGCCTCGGGCGGCCCCACGGACGCGGAGTTCAAGGAGAAGGAGTAGCCATACAGGCGGTTCCCACACTGCACGCGGCCCGTACATGTGGGCCGCGTGCGTATGAATGGATGCCGCTCGTCTTCGCGTGAATTGACGTATAGGTAGCGTGTGATATAATTCTCTCGAATCAGGAGGAGAGTTCCGTATGACAAGACATGTAGAAGAAGGGCAGGTGGACACGCCCGCCGCGGTTGCCGCCCGCAAGGAAGCTTACGTACCGCGCGCATCGCCGCCCATACGCGAAGTGCTCAAGATTCTCGGGCTGCCGCCTGAGATTACGGACCCCGAGCAGCTCGTGGGGCGCCAGTTCAAGTTCGTGCGCGACGATGACCCCGCCGGGATGATTATCGGCACGATCAAGAGCGCCACACCGCACTTCGGCGACCATTCCGGCTGCGATTCCATCACCATCAAGGTGGCGGGGGAGACGCGAACCGTCTGGCTCACGCACTATGTGTCGGAGCCGGAAGCGAGGCGCCCGATGACGACGGCCGGGAAGCACACCGTGTTCGAAAAGGGCACGTTCGAGCTCACTTGACGCCGCAGCGCGCCGTCCGCGAATAGCCGCAAGCATCATATTCATGGTGCTTGCGGCTAGCTTTTTGCATACCTTAGGGATGCGCGTATAATCTCGATACCTATGGCCAAGAATTACTACGAAACGCTCGGCGTCGACAAGAAGGCGTCGAAGGACGACATCAAGAAAGCGTTCCGCAAGCTCGCCCAGAAGTATCACCCGGACAAGGGCGGCGACGAAGCGAAGTTCAAGGAAATAACGGAGGCGTACAGCGTTCTCGGCGATGACAAGCGCCGTCGGGAGTACGACACCTACGGGCAATCCTTCGCGGGAGGCGGATCGCAGGGACAGGGCGCCGGCTTCGGCGGGTTCGACTTCTCGCAGTTCCAGCAGGGCTTCGGCGGCCAGGGAGCGGAGTTCGACTTCGGCGACCTGTTCGACGGCTTCGGCGATATCTTCGGCGGCAGCCGGCAGGCACGCGGGAAGCGCGGACGCGACATCTCCATCGACATCCAGATTTCCTTCAAGGAGTCCGTCCTTGGCGCGAAACGCTCCGTGCTGCTCGCGAAAGTGTCCGCCTGCGACGTGTGCCACGGCTCCGGCGCTAAGCCGGGAACCGAACTTGAGACCTGTTCCACCTGCGGCGGCTCGGGGCGCGTGCATGAGACGCGCAATTCCATCCTTGGCGCATTCACCAGCGTGCGCGCCTGCCCGGCCTGCGAAGGGACCGGCAAGATTCCGAAGGAGAAGTGCACCGCCTGCGGCGGACACGGCGTGCACCGCAAGGAAGAAGAGATTTCCATAGACATTCCCGCGGGCATGGACAACGGCGAGATGATACGCCTTCCGCAGAAGGGCGAAGCGGTGAAGGGCGGCACGCCGGGCGACCTCTACGTCAAAGTGCACGTGCAGCCGCATCCGGTCTTCCGCAAGGACGGCGCGAATCTTCTCATGGAGCTTCCGGTGAAGCTCACGGATGCGCTTCTCGGCGCCACGGTTTCCGTCGAAACCATCGACGGCAAGACCATAGAAGTGAAAGTACCCGCGATGCGGCGCGCGGAAGAGGTGCTGCGCATCCGCGGCAAGGGCGTAGCGCTCCAGGGAACGCGCGGCGACCTGCTCATCAACGTTCGCGTCATCATGCCGCAGAAACTTTCGGGCAACGCGAAGAAAGCGGTCGAGGACCTGAAGACGGAAGGGCTCTGAAATAGCTGACAGGTTACAGCGTACAGCTGACAGGCTTCAGGAAAATGCACAGGCGGGCACTATCAGCGACACGCCAAAGGCGGTAAGCTGAGCGCATGCAGACGCCGCTTCTTGCTGCAGTAATAACGAGTGATGCCACGGGGATGCTCATCTTTATCGCGCTTGCCGTCGCGATATTCATCTTCGCGCGCACGGCCGGACGCGGGCCGTTCGTCGCGTGCGTCATCTCGCTTTACGTGGCATACGCCATCTACAGCGTCTTCCCGTATCGCGCAGCGCTCGTGAAGGCATCGGGCGCTTCCGCGTTCCTCGTCTCGCTCGTGCTCTTCGCCGTCCTCGCGGGCGCGGCGTTCTACCTCGTCCGCAAGGTCGCCGTGGATTTCAACCTCTTCGGCGTCTTCTCGCTCATCGTCATTTCCGTACTCACCGCAGGCTTCATCCTGACGCTTCTCTATCAGGTGCTCGCGTTCCAGACCGTGTACGACATCGGCAAGCCGCTCATCACGCTCTTCACGGATACCCAGCTCTTCTTCTGGTGGTTCGTGGGTCCTCTGGCCGCGCTCATCCTGCTTGCGTAGGTCAGGCGAGGAGTTCGCGAACAGCCGCATTGCCAAGCACTTCCATCGTGTCGACTATCGGCACGGGCACGTCAGCGTGTCTCGCCGCGAGCTGGATATCGGTGCAGGCGAGCAGGATGACGTCTGCGCCGCGGGCGGCGAGCGACTCCGCCACCGTCTCCACGACCGCGCGTTCTTCATATCCGGGGGAACCCGCAAGGAGGCGCACTATCATCTCCGTAAGCGCCATCTGTTCATCCTCCGCCGGATAGACGAACGCTCGTCCGGTCCCTGCGAGCGCGCGCTCGTATATGCCGCTTGCGAGCGTGGAGCGTGTCGCCAGGAATCCTATCGTCTTCGGTTCGAACGCAGAAAGCGCGCGCGCCGTTTCCTCAAGTATGGACAGGAAAGGGACGGAGGACGCCTTTCGGACATCCTCGATGTAAGCGTGGAGCGTATTGCAGGGAAGGATGCCGAAATCGGCACCCGAACGTTCGAGAACCCGAGCACCCTCGGTCAGGAAGGGAATCATCTGCTCCGCGTTCCTTCCTTCCACTATCGCTTCGCGTTCGACGCGGAAGGGAAAGGGGAGATTGTACACGACGATGGGGGGATAGGAGTCGCGGCCGGCCTTGCGGACCGCCTCTATGACCGAAAGATAGGTCTCCGCGGTCGTCTGCGGACCGACGCCGCCGAGCATGCCGAGTGTCTTCATAGGCGAATCATACTAGGAGTTTCCGATAAAAGGGAGCCCGGTGCCGCACGAAGTATGCGGTACCGGGCGTAATAGGCACTTTCAGTAACGGGAAAGCACCTTGAAGTCGTTATAGGCACGACGATGGTTCTGCGACCGCGTTCGTAAGGCGTAATACGTCTCAAGCGTCGTGTCGTAACCGTCGCGCATGAAGTCGTCGAAGGTCGGCTCATCGTCGAGGCGAAGGTAGCAAGGCGTATTGCAGACCTTCATCTCGAGGTCGATCCTCGGCGCTTTCGATGCGATCTCCGGATGACGGTCGCGGAGATATGCGCGCATCACGCTGAAGCGGCTCTCCGGTTTGCTCATGAGGTTTATGTGCTGATATGCCTCATAAGACCGACCCCTCCACAACGAATCGTGCAAGAGATCGAGCCACGAGAACGGGTGTGCAGCCGCGTAAAGCGCAACGTTACGCGCACCATTCTCACCTCCGTGTCGCCGACCCGAGCAGCGCAACCGTTCAAGCATCTCGCCCACAGCGCCATCGGCTTCCTCAAGCTCGTTCGCCAAGCTTCGGAGGAGGCGGATGCTCGTTCCCGTGAGCGGCATGCACGATTCGGTAGTGCTGATCCGATCCTCAAGCATCGCCGCGAGCTCACCGACGACCTGGTCAAGCTTATCCGACCCCATCTGCCAGCCGTTGCAGTAGTTGGCCACCCTCGTCGGATCGATGATCCGGACAATGGTGAAGATGCCTCTCTCACGCAATTGGCGTGCGAGGACGAATGCCGGAATGAGCCCTGCCGCGAACCGCGCCGGCATCCCGTCGGGATGCTCGTATGCGACGGTGCTTATGACCGCCTTCGCGTCGCCACGGAGCGTTACAGACCCGGCGATGAGCTCATTGGTGAACACGAATTCCTCTGTCATCTGAGTACCCTTCCAAAGGACAATGCGGTTTCCAAAATGAAAAACCGCCCTCGCGATGCGAACGCAATGCGCTCGTATCGTAAGGGCGGATTTCCGCGGTGCCACCTTACTTTGTCCGCCCGAAGGCGAACCTCATGCCGACTCCGCTCTCGCGACATCGGGTATCCCATGATTACGGGGGAGTCCGGGCTTCCACTCACGCAGAAGCCGCCTTGCCCCGTGAGATGGCGGCTTTGCCTATCTCACGGAGCGATTCCGGCCCAACCCCCCGTGAGATGACGGCTTTGCCTATCTCACGGGGGACCGGAATCGAAAGCATTACGGTTATCAGGAATCGTCTGAAAGGATAATACCCCCACACGTTTCAAATGTCAAATTGACCACGTTCAGTATGCACAACCTGTACGACTGTACGCTGCAACCTGTACGCTGTACGCTGTCCCTATGATTCCCCTCGATAAGAACGAAAGCTACTGGCTCCTCGACGACGAGCTCGTCGAAGCGGCACGCGGATTCGGGCGGATGGAACTCGGCACGTATCCGGACTACACGGCGCTCAAGGCGGCGCTTGCCGCGTACGCCGACGTGCCGGAGGATTGCATCCTCGTGACTCCCGGCTCCGATGCGGCCATAGAGGCGATAGCCCGCGCGTACGTGGGGAAGGGCGAAGCGGTGCTGCCCGTACCCACGTTCTACGGCTATGAGCGCATCCTCGACCGCGTCGGTTCGGAAATCGTGCCGGTGCCGTACGAAAGCGAGGCGGGAGAGCCGGAATTCCCGCTGCGCCGCACGCTTGCCGCGATTACCGCAGGGAAGCCGAAGGCGGTGTTCCTCTGCAACCCGAACAACCCGCTCGGCTGCGGCATCAAGGATGCGGATGCCGCGCGCGTGCTTGAAACCGCATCCCTAAATGATGTCATCACGGTTTCCGACGAAGCGTACTTCGAATACTCCGGACGGACGCTCCTGCCGTCTCTCACGCTCAAGCCGAATCTCATCATCCTGCGCACCCTTTCGAAAGCGTTCGGCATACCGGGCGCGCGCGTAGGCTACGCCATCGCCGCACCTGAAGCGGTGGAACGCATGCAAAGGGAACTCCTGCCGTGGCCGGTCGCGCACGAAAGCGCCGCTGCGGCGCTCGCGCTCCTTGGCCGCGCGGAAAAGGTGAAGGAGAGGCGCGACGCGGTCATCAGGATGCGAGCGTCCTTCTTCGAGGCGCTCCAAGCGCTTCCGAACGTGCAGACGCTCCCCACGGAAACGAACTTCGCGTTCATTCATGTTCCGCATGCGCGCGAGGCAGCCGAAAAGCTCGGGGGACTCGGCGTCCGCGTCGCCCTCGGGGAGGATATGAGCCGCTTCCCGGAGGCCAAGTCACTCCTCGTCGACACGCTTCGTATCGCCATCCCCTCGCCGGAGGACATGGGCGGGGTTGTGGATAACTTCGCAAAGGTCTTCACAAATATCTCATGATGTGTTAGAGTGTTCGCACATGAAGCGATCCAGCCTGCGGCCGATAAGCCGCGGTAGGAATGCGAACGGAAACGCTGCGGCGCGAACGCATGTGCCGTTGCTCGAGCAGCTCTCCGCGAAAACGAGCCAGGAATGGTCGCGCAGCCAGCAGCGCACGGCGCTTGACCTCTTCAAGCGCGCGGCGAGCGGCGTTCCCGCGTACAAGCGCTTCCTCAAGGATAATCACGTGCATGCGGAGCTCGTGGAATCGCCGTCGGACCTCGCCATCGTGCCTCCGGTCACCAAGCAGAATTACCTGCACGCATACCCGTTCAAGGAACTCTTCTGGAACGGTTCGCTGCGCGCGCCGCACGTCCTCACCGCAACGTCCGGCTCGACGGGCGCGCCGACGTACTTCGGGCGTTCGCACGAAGTGGACGACCACTCTTCGTTCATACACGAGCTCTTCTATCGCTCGAGCTCGCTCGAACTCAATAAGTCGACGCTCGTCATCGTCTGTTTCGGTATGGGCGTCTGGATCGGCGGACTCATCACGTATGAGGCGTTCGACCTCCTCGGACGGCGCGGATATCCCGTCTCCGTCATAACGCCCGGCATCAACAAGTCCGAGATATTCAAGATACTGCGCGACCTCGCACCGCAGTACGAACAGCTCATACTGGCCGGCTACCCGCCGTTCCTGAAAGACGTCATCGACGAGGCGCCGGCGCATGGCGCGACGTTCGACAAGCACCGGGTCGCGCTTCTCTTCGCTGCGGAAGCATTCACCGAGGAGTTCCGCGATTACGTCGCGTCGCGCGCGAACGTGAAGAACCCGCTCACCGATACCGCGAACATCTACGGCAGCGCCGACATCGGCACCATGGCGTTCGAGACGCCGCTTTCCATACTCATCCGCCGCCTCGCGCGCGACAACGAAGCGCTCTTCAACGACCTCTTCCGCGGCACCATGAAGACGCCCACGCTCGCGCAGTACCTGCCGGAGTTCGTCTCGTTCGAAGCGCCGAACGGGGAAGTCCTCCTCACGGGGGACAGCGCGCTCCCGCTCATCCGCTATTCCATCGGCGACCACGGCGGCGTCTATTCGTTCAAGGAAATCGTCGAGCGCTGCCGTACGCACGGCATCGATCTCGAGCGCGAGATACGCAAGGCGGGCATTGCGAAGCAGGTGCTGAAGCTCCCGTTCGTCTACGTCTACGAGCGCATCGACCTCGCGACGACGCTCTACGGGCTCCAGATCTACCCGGAAACGATACGCCAGGTGCTCCTCGACAAGCGGTTCGCTCCGCACATGACGGGCAAGATAGCGCTCGTCACGAAGTACGACCACAACCAGGACCAGTACCTCGAAGTGAACATCGAGCAGAAGCCCGGCAAGGAGGCCGGCAAGGTGCTCCAGGCGGAACTGCTTACGGAAATCGTAAAGAACCTCCGCGAGAAGAATTCCGAGTATCGCGAGCTTTCCGAATTCCTCGGAAAGCGCGCGGAGCCCCGCCTCGTCTTCTGGCCGTACGAGGACCCGCTCTATTTCAGGCCGGGCGTGAAGCAGCAATGGGTGGTGCGCCCTTCCTAAGCCGAAACGTGCTAAGATTTTTCCATGAGGCCGGAGCGGCTCGATCGTGCGAAGGAGACCTTTGCGGAATTTAAGGCACGCCTTTCGCCGACCCGGGTGGTAGACCGGTACGACCTCCTGCTTGAGGACCAGTTCCTCATCCGTAATCCGCGCTATAAGTTCATCAAGGATTATGCGGCCGACCTCGCGGCGTATAAGGATGCGTATGCCGCCCTACGCGCTCCCGACGCCCTCGGCGAGTGGTTCTACTTTCCCTGGAGCGGCACGCTTGCGCATTACCTGCCCTGCGACGAGCATCTTGAGATTCGCACGGCGCGCAACAGGAATATCGTAACGCACGAGGAGCAGCAGAAGCTCTATGGACTCACCGTCGCGTACGCGGGGCTATCCGTGGGCAGCCACGGCGCACTTACGTTCGCGCTCATGGGTGGCGCGCGGAGCATCAAGATAGCCGACCCGGACGAGGTCTCCCCGTCGAACCTGAACCGCATCCGCTTCGACTTCCTTTCCGTGGGGCGGAAGAAGGCGGACCTGGTGCGCGAGTACCTCTACCAGCTCGACCCCTATGCGGACATCACGGCCTATGACGGAGGCGTCACTGACGGGAATCTTGCCGAGTTCCTCTCGGGCGTGGACGTCCTCGTCGAGGAAACGGACAACCTTGAGATGAAGATACGCCTCCGCATCGCCGCGCGCGAGCGCGGCATACCGGTGGTGATGGCGACCGACAACGGCGACAACATCATCATCGAGACGGAGCGATTCGACCTCGACCGCGCAAAGCCGCTCTTCAACGGCATCATCGGCGACGTGACGCTCGAGTCTTTCAAGTCGTTCGAACCCTCCGAGCTTCCGAAACTCGCGACGAAGATAGCAGGGCAGCACTTCGTCACGGAACGCATGATGCAATCGCTCCTCCAGGTGGGCCGCGAGATATACTCCTGGCCGCAGCCGGGCGACGCGGCGACGCTTTCCGGAGCGGCCATCGCCTATGTGCTGAAGCGCCTCGCGCTCGGGCTGCCGGTGCGGGAGGAAAAGTGCGAGGTGAGCCTCGATGCGCTTCTTGACCCTGATTACCATGCGCCGGAAACCGTTTCGAACCGCGAAGCGGCGCGAGCGAACTTCTTCGCATCCATCGGACTGTAGCGTATGGCCGGCATACCTCCGGAAAAGCTGCGAGCGATACTTGAAGCCGCCGCCGCCGCGCCGTCCGGCGATAATTCGCAGCCGTGGCGGTTCGAGGTCCGCGGGTCCGCAATCGACTTCTTCTATCGGCCCGAACTCGACAATGAGCTCCTGAATTTCGAACGAAGCGGCACGCTCATCGCGCTCGGCGCCGCTATAGAGAACGCGCGGCTGGAATCCCTCTCGCAAGGCTTCCTGCCGCGCGTGACGTACCATGCGGAAGGGGAGCGCGTAGCTACGCTTGAGCTTTCCTCGGGCGGCGAACCGAGCGCGCAAGAGGCTGCATTGCGCCGTTCCATCCTGAAGCGCCACACGAACCGGAAGGCGTATGCGGTCGCGCCGCTCTCGGATGCGATGCGCGAGGCGCTTAGGGATGCTGTGAGGGGTTCCGAGTCTGGAGTCGGTATCGCCCTCATAGAGGAACGCGAGCGCATGGAGCGCGCCGCGCGCGCGCTCACGGTGATGGAGGAGACGGCGCTGTCCAACCGGCCGCTGCACGCGCTTTTCTTCGGGAGCATCTTCTGGTCTGCGGCAAGGAATCGGGCAGGCGAGCCCGGCTTGCACATCGACACCTTGGAGCTTCCGCCGCCCGCAAAGGCTCTCTTCGCTATCCTGCGCTACTGGCCGGTCGCCCGCCTCCTTTCTCTCGCCGGCTTCCCGACCCTCGTCGCGGAAACGAACGCGAAGCAGGATGCGAGCGCGTCCGCGCTCGTCGTGCTCTACGGCAGCACGCTTGACCGCTCTGCCTATCTTGAGACCGGACGCGCGCTTGAGCGCGCATGGCTCGGCGCCGCCGCGAACGGCTATTCGGTGCAGATTGTCACCGGTCTCCTGTTCCTTGCTCGCTCCCTCGACATCCCGGCGGTCGCGCGGCTGTTTGGGAATGCAGACAGGTCCCGTATCGGCGGCGCCTATGAAGCAATCAAGCAGCTCGTACCCGCCGGCACGACGCCCATCCTCGTCTTCCGCATCGGAAAGTCCGCGCCGCCGACGGAGGTAAGCTATCGGAAGGTGCCGGAAAGTTCCGTTGACGGGCGCGCACAGGCGTCCGCTGTTCCTACCGAACGGCGCGCACAGCTCGACGCGGTTGCAGCGAAACTCGGCATGCTTTCGTACGGCCTGCCGGATCAGCAGTACGCCGTGGAACAGAATATCCTTTTCTTCGAATCCCTCCGCTCACCCTTACGCTACCTTACATGGCTGTACGGCGCGCGTAAACGCATACGGCGCGAACACCTGCTCGAAATAAACGAGCTGCTTCCCGAACTCGACGAGATCTTCCACGAGAAGATGTCGGAAATCGAACGGAGACCGCGGCCGGGAATCATAGAGCCGGTCGTCGGCTACCTTACCGAATCCGCAGCACGCGTGCCGGGCGGTACGCGCCTTCGCATCGCTTCGCTCGGGAGTGGCAGCATGGAAGCGGAGCGACAGTTCATCGAACGGCTTGGGGCACACGACGCACACTGCCCCGTCACCATCGTCGGATTCGACATATCTTCGGGCGCGCGCGCCTATGCTGAAAGGAACCTGCGGAATCTTCCGGGTGTCCGTTTCATCCATGTGAGCGGCCTCACGAAGGAGGCGCTGCTTGATTACGAGCGGGAAGCAGGCGACTCGATACTGGTCATAGCCGCGGATAACGACATCTTCACGCTCCCGACGGCATTTCCTCCGCATTTTTTCGACATCGCGATGACCGTCCTCTTCCTCCATCATCTCCCGGAAGGAGAGCGAGCGCGGCTCGTAGCGGAGATGCGCGACTTCGCCTCTCGTACGCTCAATTATGACGGATACCGTAACGAGATAGTCCTTCCGCTCCTCAGCCTGACCGGGTGGCACAGTCCCGTGTTCCTCAATGCCGCCGTCTTTTCGTCAGTCAGATTCAACTCCAGAGCCGAGGCTGCCGCGCTTCACCCCGATGCGGTTATCAACTTCTACAATCACGGCCATTATCGTGCTACCTTTCCAATATAGCTATGCTGAACGGGGTCCTGGCAATCGACGTTAACGCGGGGCTCCTTTCCGTAGGTGCGGTAGCCGCGATACTCATATCGACGGGTTTCGTCGTGTATCTGAGCGACATGGGCAGCATCACGCATCGCTTCTTCCTGGCGCTCACGGGAACGTCGGTCGTCTGGAGCCTTTTCAACTACGCGATCTACCAGTCCTCAAGCCCCCTTATCGTGCTGTGGTTCCTGCGGATGATCATGTTCACCGCGGTCTGGTTCGCCTATTCGCTCTTCACCTTCTTCTTCGTCTTTCCGGACCGGGAGCATCCCTTGCCTCGCTGGTATCGTCTCGCCGTGCTTCCAGCGACGCTCCTCGTTTCGGTCATCACGCT
Organism: Patescibacteria group bacterium; assembly: GCA_018969385.1. GTDB lineage: Bacteria > Patescibacteriota > Minisyncoccia > Phycocordibacterales > Phycocordibacteraceae > C7867-001. The sequence continues at coordinate 11,977 of JAGWYL010000003.1, read as the reverse complement.
CACGCCGCTCGTCTTCACGGCGGTCAGCAGCTTTTCCGTAAACGGGCAGGTAACCCAGGTCGTCAACGGCCCCGGAATCATCCTGTTCGGCATCCTGGTTCTCATGCTCGATATCGGCGCTCTGTTCTTCCTGGTGCAAAAGACGCTCCGTGCGCAGGGCGCGGAGCGAAGGCCGTACCGCCTGATACTGCTCGGCACGTTCGCCACGATACTGCTAATACTCGCGTTCAGCTTCATACTCCCCGCATTTCTCGGCAATTCCTCTTTCGTTGCGTTCGGGACGCTATTCCTGCTCCCGTTCATCGGATTGACGGCATACGCGATCTATACGGGACGCGTGCTGAACGTGAAAGAGATCGGAACGGCGCTCCTCGTGTCCGCACTCGCGATAGCGACACTGCTCGAGCTCATCTTCACCACCGATCCTATCCTCATACTCTTCCGGACCAGCCTGTTCGTGCTCATCCTCATCGTCGGCCTTCTTCTCGCGCGCGGCGTCGTAAAGGAGGTGGAACAGCGGGAGCGGATAGAGAAGCTCGCCGTAGAACTTGAAGACACGAACCAGCGGCAGGAAAACCTCATCCGTTTCATCAGCCACGAGGTGAAGAACTTCCTCACGAAGGACATGGGCGCCTTCGCGGCGCTTTCCGAGGGCGACTTCGGCGCGCTGCCGGACGGCATGAAGCCGTTCGTCGACCGCGCCCTCACGCAATCGCGTGACAGCGTGACGTCCGTTCTGCAGATCCTCAAGGCCTCGAACCAGAAGAAGGGGACCGTGGAGTATACGAAGGAGCCGCTCGACCTCGATGCGCTCGCAGCCGCAGCGGTCGCGAAGCTCAGGGAGCACGCCGATGCGAAGGGCCTTACGCTCACGTACGCAGCCGATGAAGCGGGTAAGCCGTATACCGTATCCGCCGACAAGGTGGAGCTCGGCGATCACGTACTCGGGAACCTCGTGGACAACTCCATCAACTACACGCCTTCGGGAAGCATCAATGTCACGCTTTCGAGAAAGGACGGGAAAGCCGTCTTCGCGGTCAAGGACACGGGCGTCGGCATCACGGACGAGGACAAGGCACGCCTCTTCACGGAAGGCGGCCACGGCAAGGAATCGCAAAAGATAAACGTCCACTCGACCGGCTACGGGCTCTTCATCGCGAAGAACATCGTGACTGCCCACGGCGGTACCATCCGCGCCGAGTCGGAAGGGAAGGATAGGGGCTCCACCTTCATCGTCGAATTGCCGCTTGTCGCCTGATTTTTGGCACGACATCATGACCGCATGTCAAGTGGACAGTGCTTGACGTGCGGTGTAAAGTGTTTTCGGACGATATTTTCCAACTCATGTCGTCCAAACTCCCCGTAACTCTCAGTCAAGCCCTCTGATAGGGCGAAGGAGTATCTGATGTCTGAAAAGCAAGCGCGGCGACGCGCCTACGCCGACGACACTGCAGCGGTCCGCGCAGCGCTCCACTGTCTGCGCAACACGCGCGGCCGTAACGTGCTCATCATGCCGTACGGCATCGCGCAAATCCACTCCGATGATATGGCCATCCTCAGCGAGGACATCGAGCTTCTCCTTGAGAATGGCGTTCCTGTCATCGTCGCGGAAGCCATGGACGCTATGTTCTGGAACGGTCTGCCCGACTCCATCTATGTCCAGTCCGTCGTCCGGGGCAACGAGAAGGAGTACGTCGCCGGTATCGCGAATGAGTGCAATTTGCACAAGCTCATCCTCCTGTGCGAGGGCAACTGCACGCTCGCGGACGGCACGGTTCTCAATAACGCCTCGGTTTCGGAAGTCCGTAAGCTTATTGCCGACGGGAAAGTGAGCCGGGACTGGACACTGACCCTCGACCTTGCTGCGAACGCCTGCGAACGCGCGGTGGAGACAGTTCATCTGTTCGATGCGCACCATCCACACGCGCTTCTCGCGGAACTTCTGACGGCGAGCGGCTCCGGAACGTTCGTGCACTCGGACATGCGGCGCTTCAAGTTCGTCAGGAAGGCCGAGCTTACTGATGTACCGGAAATCAAGCTCTTCCTCGGCGAAGACTACGCCGGGGATCAGGGCCGCGAGCGTATCATGAACACTCTTGAGCAGTACCGTGTCTTTACGGTCGATGAGGCGACACACGGCTGCGCGCTGTACTCGTTCCAGGAAGGCACCGCTGTCATGACGAATGTCGCTTACTCGCGCTTCGACGGCGAGGAAGCGCTCGCCGCTATGCTGGACGCATTTCTCGCAGAAGCGTCTAACCGGGGCGCGTCGTGTGCAATTGTCCCGCTCGACGGACTGCCGGAAGCACTCCGAAACTCTGAATGCTTCGAACGTCTGAGCTTCTCGAAGCAAGGACGTCTTCCGGGGAGAAGCGGCACGGCATGGGTGAAGTAACGTACAGGCCACACACGGTCTGTTTCGGGTCCGACTCCGGCATCATGCTGGATCGGACCCGATTTTTATAGAACAATGGCCGACCCGTGAGGATCAGCCATTGCAGACGGAACATATATGCACAAGACCCCTTGTACTACACCGGGTCGGCGGCAAAACAGCCGATCTGTTCGTGCGCTGCGGTCGCGTCGGCGCCATAGATGCCGAGCAAGACGAAGTCGAACTCGGCGACGGCCTTCCGGCGTATCCCGTTCCAGGGTTGGAAAACGTACGCATACGTCTCTCCAGCCTTGACCGCGCTACCGGGTTTCTTCTGCCACGTGTAGTAGCCCCCGAACGGCGCATGCAGATGCCCGAGCCGCTTGAATGCTGCCGGCTTCGACAGTGACCGCGCATTAGACTGTGCAGTGGTTCCGTCCCAGACAGAACGGAGCCATAGCTTGAGAACGACGCTGCGGTCGAGCAGCGTTTGGGACGGAATCCTGCCATGCGAGCCGATCTCCCACGTGCACGCCTTCGGTATGAGGTCCCTCGACATCGATTTTAGGAACGGAAGCACATGGGATTCGTCGAATGCGCCCGCCGGTCCGTCGTCATCGATGTGGATGTGTACCGGGCAGCCGAGTCTCGCGAACGCCTCATCCATCCACGAGAACGTGAAAAGGTGCACGATGCTCTCATTGCCCGTCGTGTGGATATCCACTACGTAATCGGCACTCCAGGATAAGACGCGCAAGGTCGCAGCAAGCTTCTTCTCTATCGACGGGTTTGGAGCGTTCTTGATCCTTTCGTAAAACTGCCGCTCCTCCAGATGGCCGCTCCATTCGCCGACAGGGGTGTGATGCGATTCCAGTTCATGCCGCTCCTGCCGTTCCAGCGCCCTATCATGCTGTTGTATGCCGTCTGCTGGACGGCCATGGGGTTCGCGCAGGGCACGACTATCACGGAACCGCACATATCCTTGGTTTCCATTTCGTGCAACCAGGGAAGCAGCTTCGTGAGCACTGCGGTGCCGAGCACCTCAGGACCGTGGATATTCGCCTGGAGATAGACTTTCGGCCCGTGCTGTGAACTCGAGAATCTATAGGAGGTGACGGACAGCTTCTCGCCCGTCGCCAACTGCTGTACAGGATGCTGATTTCGTTGCATCGGACGTACTCCAATGTGTGCGAAGCAATAGCGCTCCGCGAGCACTATGGCACGCCATATCCTGCTTGTCGAGACGCTGCGCCGCTACGCAGTCCCGAGCGAGTACTTGAGCGCGGCGCGGGCCAGGATTTCCGTCGAGCCATAGAGCGGAAGAGCGGCGTCCTTTTGCGTGATGGCGAGCGGCAATTCGGTGCAGCCGAGCGCGACGCCCTCAGCGCCCTCGGCTTTGAAGCGGTTCGCGATTGCCGCAAGCGCCGCCACGTCCTCGGCGCCGTTCGTGCCCCGCATGACGTGCGCGATGACCTCATTGATTTTCGCCTGCTCCGCATCATCCGCGTGGAGCACCGCTATGCCGCGAGACGCGAGCGCCTTTTCATATAACGATTCGTTCCGCGTCGTCTGTGAGCTCAGAATACCGACCTTCCTCAGGCCATCGTCCTGTACCGCGTCAGCGGTGGCGTCGATGATGCTCACGAGCGGGATGGAAACCGCGTCGCTCATCTCCTTCGCGAAGCGGTGTACCGTATTGCAGGGCACGACGAAGAAATCGGCACCGGCGGACTCAAGTGTCCGCACACCCGCGACGAGCTGAGCGATGACGCTGTCAGCATCTACGACGCCGGTCTCGTCGAAATCGCGTATGGAAAGATTATAGATGAGCATGGGAGGGAAGTCCGAATCCCTGACCGCGCCGAATTCCTTCTGCGCAAGCTCGACGAGCCGCTGATAGAAATCAGCGGATGCGGCCGCGCCCATGCCGCCAAGGACCCCTATGGTCTTCTTCGTATCCATGATTGCACCATACTACCGCACCAGGGCCCGTGACGCATCCGCATATAAAAAGTAACGGCATGCATTGAGGAAAAATGCATGCCGCTAAACTGCTATGTGAATCGTGGTCATTCCAGATATTCCCAGTTTCCGTCGAGGTCATGCAGGATGACCGTAAGTCCGAATCCCGGCAATGCCTTATTAACCACTTTCCGAAGCCGCCGCTGCTGAAGCTCGTACGCTTTCGGCAAGATGTTGACCGCCGAACGATAGCCAAGAAGGCATTTGCGCACTGTCAGGCCAAGGTCGTAGAAGAGGCAGGTGGGGATGCTGTCATCGCGGATGAGCAGATGACCGGAGCACCGCCAGGTCTTCTTGTTGGCCGAATACCGTACTCGCTTTCGTTTCGGCAGCCGCATGAGCGGTTCAAGCACCTCGTAGGCATCGTCAAGGACTTCGGATTCCATGACGGTGTGCGTGGATGACGGGTTGAAGTCGATGCGGGGATTATCCCGTTCGTGCGTACCAACTTCGTCGAGTTCGTGCACATCGTCGATGAAAAGCAGACGTGCGGCCTCGGGGTGCGCGAGCCGCTCGAGTAGTTCCCATCCGACGCGTGACCATTCGGTCGCGCCCTTCACCGCGTAATAATGGCCGGCTTCCCAAACGGGATGTGCTTCGACCGGCGTCAACGGCTTCCCGCGGGGTCGTCGTGGGACGTCATCAGTCGGAAGAACAAGCGACATAGCGTTACCTCTCGCAGCTATGAAGTTTCAGACGAACAATATAAAATATCAGAGAATTTGTCAAAAGAGGTATCAAAAGAAAGTGGCGCCCCGTAGGACGCCACAGTTCGTGACCGGCAAGAATTCAACGGTCACATTTGCTCAAGAACATCGATACCGAGAAGTTCCAGCCCCCAGGCGATCGTCTTTGCGGTCGCCTCGAGGAGCGCAAGGCGCGCTTCACGGACGGCCGGAGGACTCGTAAGCACCGGCTGGTTCGCATAGAACCGATGAAGCGTCCGGGAAAGCTTCAGGACCTTGCGCGCGACATGGGCCGGCTTTTCCACTTCGGCTGCGTTGAAGACCGTCTGCGGGAACTCGAGGAGCTCGAGCGCCAGTAGGCGGTCGTCATCGGTGAGAGATGCAGGATACCGCAGCGACGACCAGGAGATTCCCTGCATCCGCGCTGTCTGCAACAGCTTCTTGATGCGAGCATACGCGTAAAGGCAGTACGCCCCGGTCTCGCCCTCGAAGTCGAGCGACTTGGCCGGATCGTAGACGATGGTCGTCTTCGGTGCAGGGTAGAGCAGGAAGAACTTGATAGCTGCGAGTGCGAGGGTCTCCCCGCGCCGCGCAAGCTGCCCGTCATCCTGCTCGCCGCTCTTCTGACTGATTGCAGCGCTGGCCCGTTTGACCATGTCGCTGTAGAGGTCATCAGCGTCCACGACCGTGCCTTCGCGCGACTTCATGCGGCCCTCCGGAAGTTCCACCATCCCGTAGGAGAAGTGGGAACACTGGAGAGCCCAGTCATAGCCGAGAGCACCAAGAGCCGAGAACAGGCTCTTGAAATGCTGGTCCTGCTCGTCGCCGACCACATAGATGGAACGATCGAGGGCGAACTCCTCGAACTTGAGCTTCGCCGTCGCCAGATCTTGCGTGGTGTAGAGGCAGGTCCCGTTCGCCCGGAGCAGCGTGAACAGCTGCGGGCCGCCGTCCGGATTCGTCCCGAACTGATCGATTGGCAGCTCATAGGCGACCGCTCCGTCGGGCAAGCGCGTGAAGATGCCGCGCGCAAGCCCGTCTTCGACGATGTCCTTGCCGAGCTTGTACAGCCCGGACTCGTAATACATCTTGTCGAAGCGGAAGCCGTAGGTCTCCATGGTCTTCTCGAACCCTTCATAGACCCACCCGTTCATCTTTTCCCAGAGAGCGATGGTATCCGGGTCGCCGTCCTCCCACTTCTGCAGCATGAGCGTAAGTTCGGCTTCGAGCTTCTTGTCCGTGCCATCTTCCTTCGCCGCCTTCTCAAGCTTGTCGTACTTGACGTACATGTCGCCCACGAAGTGATCCGGCTTCTTGCCGAGCGACTCAGGCGTCATGTTCGCTCCCGTCTTCAGGTAGGCGAGCATGCTCTTACAGATGTGAATGCCGCGGTCGTTCACCAGGTCGGCCTTGATAACCGTATGTCCGGCTGCATGCAGGATGTTCGACAAAGCCATGCCGAGCACGCCGTTACGAACGTGCCCGAGGTGAAGCGGCTTGTTCGTGTTGGGGGAAAGGTATTCCACCATCACACGTTTCGGCTGCTCCGTCTGGATGCGCCCGGACGCGCCAGAGAGCGTCACGGCAGTCCCGAAGAGCACCTTCGAAACGACCGTGATATTCAGGTATGGCCCCTGCGTCGAGACGGCACTGATAAGCGGCGAGGCGGAGAGCTCGGTGGCGAGCTCCGTGGCCATCCTCGCCGGTTCAATGCCAGCCGCCTTCGCAGCGGGGATGCAATTCCATGCGACGTCGCCGAATTTGAGATTTGGTGTCCGTGTGAGTGTCGGCTTGTGCGCGACGCCAAACACGGAAGTGAGCGCCTTAGAGAGCGCTGTTTCGATCTGGCCCAGCATTGCGCTGTCCTTTCCTTGGTTCTTGGTTGCGGATGGAACATGCCGATTCCGGCAGTCCGCAATAGTTATAAGTCAAAAAATGACCTCCGTCAATTTACCGACAGGTCCGTTCACCAGCCGAAAAGAGCGCCAATGGACACCGGCGTATCCGGTGCATCGTGCTCGCTCACGTGTCCGCCCGCCAAGGCAATGCGGCGCGGATGGGAAAGGAGGCAGTGCCGCGAAGAAAGAGAGTCCTGATATGCACCCGTGTCGAGTGCCGCTACATAGAGTGCGGAGTCGCTAAGCGGCGGCATCATTATCGCGCCCTCGTCCGGTACGTATTCGTCATCACTGTCGCACGAACTTCCCGCGAACCAGACCGGCGTTTGACCCGCACTTCCAAGCCCGTTGACGGGAACGAAATGCCAGCGCTGGTGGATGGACCAGGTATCGGGAAGGTCCGTGATGAAACTGCCGTCTATGATGTACCAGGCTTTCGCCGGCGCATCGACGATGCGCTTCGCGCCGATGATCTTGAAGACCGTAAGCTGTGCCGGTGCCGCCATGAAGCGGCCCCACTCGCAAATGATGTTCGGTTGCTCCACTGCATTGGCCTTCGCGGCGCTTGCGCACGCATGGACAACGCCCGCCGCGAGCTCCTCGATAGAATAGAGCGGCTTCTTCTTATACGGGATGCCCGCGCCGCCGCCGATGTTCACGGTGGTAAGCCCGGGGTTCCTTTTGTGCAGGGCGGCATACACCTGGACGATGTGCTCGACCGGCTTCACGACTTCGTCGAGCGACTCGATCTGCGAGCTGATGTGATACGAAACGATGGTGAGATTCGGTATCGCTGGAAGCGAGAGCAGCTGATCTTCAGGAAGTCCGAAGCGGTTATGTTTCTTGTCCCAATGAGAGCTTATCTTGAGCTTCATGTCCGCACGGACGCCGACGGGTCCGTCATACGTTTCGAGGGCGCGCAGCTCCTCTTCGCTCTCGATTATCGGCGTGACGCTGCGCCCCTCGCGATGCATCTCGAGCGCAAGCGCGAGGTATGCTTCCGTCTTGGGGCCATTACAGAGCACACGAACCGAATTCGGGAGCGTACCGTCATCGAATGCGCGCTTCAGGAGCGCGAGCTCGTTGCGAGACGAGGTTTCCAGGTTCGCGCCCGCGCGAACCGCAGTCATGACGAACTCCTTCCGCTGATTCACCTTCATCGGATAGTGGTATGCGAAAGAGCCGCGGTATCCCGCGGCTCGAATCTCTGCATCAAACGCGTCACGAACCGCACGCACGCGTGTCGAAAGCGTATCCGGAATGAAAATCTCAAGCGGAGAACCGTACCGGGCAACCAGTTCAGCGACGTCGTGGACAGCCGTCCCGTCGTTGACGAGCAGCGTGCCCGCTAGAGAAGGGGAATACCGCTCGGTATTCACTGAACCGTCACCGAGACTCCAAGTATCTGCGACTGACTTCATATGCGTACTACTGTACTACGGGAATTTGAAATTGACCCGCGCGAACAGTGCGGATGGCCTACCGTAAAATGCCGCCCACTCCTTGTCTCCATACGAGAAATGCCACCACTCCCCGTAGTATGGCGCGAATCCTTCGGCAACCATCGCGTCATGAAGCATGCGCCGATTCCGCACCTGCTCGCTGGTCAGGCCGGCTGCATCAGTGACGATCTTTTCCGTGCTGAAGTCCGATATGGCAGTTCCCATATCAACCGGCATGCCATCCTTTCCGGCCATAGTCAGGTCGACGGCCGCTCCCATCGGATGGCCGCCAAGGGACGGCTCGGCAGTGTAGTTGTGTGCAAGTGCGGTAAGTTCATCTTCGGAGAGGCGCGCACGTTCCTTGCGCAGTGCATCCTTGCGTCGGTTGAAATAAAGCGTCTGCACCTCCGGATGCCTATAGCCGTACACCACGCGCAGACGCAATCCGCTTTGCATAAGCGCGTCATTAACGTTCGCCAGCTTCCGTGCGAGCGTGTCGCGAACGAATATCTGCTCGCCCGTGTACGGACGCATGTCATGCTGCTCATACTCGGCAAGGATGGCTGGGTCATACGTGCCGACTTCGACGAGCGACTCGCCGCTGTCAGCGGCAGGAACATCCTTCATGTCCTCATATTTCAGAATGGTGCCGAATGGACGCTTCATGATACCGGTATACTACTGCTTCTTGCGTGCCCGCGCATTCCCGTATCGGCGAATGCGGTATACTAGCCCGTATGACATTCGCCGAAGAACTCGTGGCGCGCGGACTCGCGGAACAGACCTCCGCGCCGCTTGAGACCATATTGGGAAAGCCCCGGACCGCGTACCTCGGCATCGACCCGACCGCCGACTCGCTTCACGTGGGCCACCTGGTGCCCATCCTCCTCATGAAGCGCCTCGGGGAAGCGGGACACAAGCTCATCTTCCTCGTCGGCGGCGGCACGGGGATGATAGGCGACCCGCGCGAAGTGGGGGAGCGGACGCTCCTTGACGAGAAAACGCTCGCGAAGAACGCGCAGGCGCTCAAGAAGCAGCTGAAAGGAATCCTCCACCAGACCCGCTTTACGATGGTGGACAATGCGAACTGGCTCGGAAAGCTGAAGCTCATCCCGTTCCTCCGCGATGTCGCGAAGCATTTCAGCGTCAACGACCTCGTGAAGCGCGAGCTCATCGCGAAGCGCCTTGCGACGCCGGACGAGAGCATCTCCTTTACCGAGTTCACGTACGCGCTCCTCCAGGGTTACGACTTCCTGATGCTCCATGCGAAGTATGGCTGCGACCTCCAGGTGGGCGGCACGGACCAATGGACGAATCTTCTTTCCGGCGTCGACCTCATTCGGAAGAAGACCGGTGCCGAGACGTATGCTCTCACCGTACCGCTCATCACGGACGCGGCCGGCAAGAAATTCGGCAAGAGCGAGGGCAACCCCGTGTGGCTCGACCCGAAGAAGACGTCGCCCTTCCGGTTCTATCAGTTCTGGCTGCAGTTGCCTGATGCGGGACTTGAGCGGTATTTCATGGTGTACACCGACCTGCCGATCGGAGAAATCATGGCGCTCATGGAGAAGCATGCCGCGGATCCGTCCGCGCGCGAGGCGCAGGAAACGCTCGCGCGCCTCGTCACCGAAGCCGTCCACGGACCCGCCGCGGCCGCCTTCGCGGCCGCGGCCACGGACGCCTTGTTCGGCGACACGCCGTTCACGGAGCTTTCCCGTGACGCCCTCGCCGTCGCCCTCGCCGAGGCTCCTTCCGTCACCGTATCAAGGTCCGACCTTGATACCGGACGCTCGCTCGCGGAGGTGCTCGTCGAGGGAGGGGTCGCGACATCGAAGTCGGACGCGCGGCGGCTCATCGAAGGGAAGGGCATCACGCTTGGCGGCATGACCATTACCGACCCCGACCAGAAAATCTACGCAGGCGACCTCCCGGGCGGCCACGCGCTTGTCCGGAAAGGGAAGCGTGATGTTCTCGTGCTCAAGACTGGAAGATAGTTCGGGTTTCGGCTATACTCAGCCTCATTGCGTCGGTGGCGGAGTGGTCAATCGCAACTGGCTGTAAACCAGTCGCCCTTGCGGCTACGTAGGTTCGAATCCTACCCGGCGCACAAAGCCAGAAAAAGCCGGACACGGTATGTCCGGCTTTTTCTGGCTTTGTGCCGAAAGGTGGAGGATTCGAACCGCGGGCCGCAGTGCCCGAAGAGGGCACAAAGGTCTCGAGGCCAGCAGGCCAAGAGGCGAATCCTACCCGGCGCACACCTAAGCTTTGCCAATCTTCGAACGGAGATAGGGCGAGAAGTACGCGCCGTATCTGTCCTGCAATTCTTTCAGTTTCCAGTCGTTTCCCGTAAACATCTTCCTACAGTGGGCGGTGCCGCAATGGCATTCCATAGGGTTGTGATAGGTCTCATTGAACGCGTAGTCAAACACGAGCTCTTCACCGGCACCAATGTCTCGCATTGCGACAAAGGTAATGCTATTGCTGTACCCAATGTTCGGATCGCACGAATGGTTAAAAACGCCTTTGCTTTCGAGTTCGTCGCGTGTCGTCGGAACGATAAAGAATCCATCGTCGATCTGAATTCCGACATGCCCCATGATTTTCCAATATTCACGTATGTCGCTCACGGGCACGACGACCCCGCCAAGCACGCCGACGGTCTCGCCCTGTTTAATGGATTCAACTGCAAAAACTCCTGTGCCGTGAATTGCGGACTTTCGCGCCTCAGCCTTCGGCGATAGCCATCTATGCGACCATCTCGCGTGCAAGTCATTCATACCCAGAATCATACACCCTCCATAGCCGTTCTAATCTCGTGCCAGAGGGCGCACAGATAGTGTATATTTTGACAATGCGCGATTCGGAGCTACTTGCTCGAATAAGAGAATCTCTCGCAAAAAAATCACCGAAAGTCGGCAATGTACTTTTCATCGCCATAGACGGGCATGGTGGTTCTGGTAAATCAACATTTGCAGGTCTACTTTCGGAGGTATTGAACGCTGAGGTTATCCGTCAGGATGATTTTGCAAGTTGGGATAACCCGCTTAACTGGTGGCCAATTATCATAGAGAGAGTCTTTGAGCCAATTATGGCCGGTGCAACTAATATTAGTTATCCGCGATCAAAATGGTGGCCTAACCATAAACCCGAACCCGTAATCGATAAGCCTGTAACCCCTATTATGATTCTTGAAGGTGTGAGTTCTTCAAGACGGGAGTTTCGAAAGTACATAAGTATGGCAATTTTCATCGATACACCGGAGGATGTCTGTTTCAGGCGGGGGACGGAACGCGACCTTGCTACAGGAAAAACTCAAAAGGAAGTTGAGGCGGAATGGAAAAACTGGCTTAAGGAGGAAGACGAATATTTTGCGAGAGATAACCCAAAAAGCTATGCCGATGTCGTCATAGACGGATTAAAGCCTTTCACCCTGAATAGCTAGTGCCGTTCTAACCTCGTGCCATACGGCGCACAAAGCCAGAAAAAGCCGGACACGGTATGTCCGGCTTTTTCTGGCTTTGTGCCGAAAGGTGGAGGATTCGAACCGCGGGCCGC
>JAGWYL010000023.1 GCA_018969385.1 Patescibacteria group bacterium | reverse complement strand
GCATGCCGCGGCGCTCCCTGCGCTCGCGTTCTTCGGCTTCCTGCTCCTTGACGCGCTCGTGCTCGCGCTCGGATGGCGTGCGTATCTCGCGCGCCGTCTTTCCCGCGGGCCCTCCGGCGCGAAGCCGCTTCGCCGCGCGGCGAAGCGCGCGCGGACGCTCTTCTTCGGCGCCGCGCTCGCGAGCATCCCCGCGCCGCTCCTCGCCGCGCTCGACCTGCGGTTCGCTTTCGCCTGGTTCGGCGGCATCGCGCTCGCGACATTCGCGCTTGGCGCGCGTCGGCGCGATTCGTCGCGTTAGGACTCGTTTCAAAATCTTCCGCGAGGGATGCGCGTTTCGGAAGCGAAGCTCCTTAGGCTTTTGAACCGCACATCCCAAGCCCGTTCTGAAATGAGTCTTAATACCCCAACGTCTCATTCGCCCCGCGCGTCGCGCGGTATACTGGAGACGATGGAAAATCCGGATCGCGTCACCTATTTCGCGGCGACCGACGCGCGGGGAAGCCGCGTGCCCTTCGGCATAAAGCAGAAGGACCGCGCGAAGCACATGTATGTCATCGGGAAGACGGGCATGGGCAAGTCCACGCTTCTCGAGAACATGGCCATACAGGACATCCAGAACGGCGAAGGCATCGCGTTCATCGATCCGCACGGCGGGACGGCGGACAAGCTTCTCGACTATATCCCGAAGGAGCGCGTCAAGGACGTGGTCTACTTCGCGCCGTTCGACCTCGACCGGCCCATCGCGTTCAACGTGATGGAAGACGTGGGATATGACAAGCGGCATCTCGTGGTGTCCGGTCTCATGGCCACCTTCAAGAAGATATGGGTGGATGCGTGGAGCGCGCGCATGGAGTACATCCTGACGAACACGCTCCTCGCGCTCCTCGAGTATCCGGGCGCGACGCTGCTTGGCGTCAACCGCATGTATACGGACAAGGAGTACCGCAAGAAGGTGGTGGAGAACGTGAAAGACCCCGTCGTGAAGGATTTCTGGATAAAGGAATTCGCCACGTACACGGACCGTTACACGCAGGAAGCCACGCCCGCCATCCAGAACAAGATAGGCCAGTTCACCGGGAATCCGCTCATCCGCAACATCATCGGCCAGCCGGAATCCTCATTCGATATCCGCAAGATGATGGATGAGCGCAAGATACTCGTCATCAACCTCTCGAAAGGGCAGGTGGGCGACACGAACACGCAGCTTCTGGGCTCGATGCTCACCACGCGCATCTTCCTCGCCGCCATGAGCCGCGCGGACCTCTCCGCGCCGGAACTTTCGCGGCTCCCGAACTTCTTTTTCTACGTCGACGAATTCCAGAATTTCGCGAACGAGACCTTCGCCGAGATCCTTTCGGAATCCCGGAAATATAAGTTGAACCTCACCATCGCGCATCAGTACGTGGAGCAGATGGAAGAGGAAGTGCGCGACGCGGTCTTTGGCAACGTCGGCACCACCGTCGTGTTCCGCGTGGGCCCCTTCGACGCCGAAGTCCTGGAGACCGTATTCATGCCCGAGTTCACGAAGGAAGACCTGGTGAACCTCGGCTTCGCGCAGATCTATCTGACCCTCATGATTGACGGCGTCGGGAGCCGGCCGTTCTCGGCGGTCACCATCCCGCCCATCCAGGCTCCGGCGCGGACGTACCGCAAGGAAGTCACCGAAGCGTCGCGCGACACCTTCGGCAGCCCGCGCGCCGCCATCGAGCAGGCCATCATCGATGAGCTCACGCCGTCCTTGCCGCCTCCCGCGCTGGCGCGAAAGCCTGCGGCAAGCGCCTCGCCTCGCGCGGTCTCGACGCCTCCAGCCTCTGGACTTCCGACGGGAAGCTCCGCATCGGGACTTCCGAAGGGAAGCCCAGCCCCTGGACTTCCGACGGGAAGCTCCGCATCGGGACTTCCGACGGGAAGCCCTGCATCCGGATTCCCGGCCAGGAGCGAAGCTCCGAGGAGAGAGCCGAAAAGGACGAACGCTCCTTATGAACGGACTTCGCGCGAGCGGACGAGACAGGAGCCCGCGAAGATGCCGTCCGAAAGTGACGCCCCCGCACGTTCTCCCGAACGTCCGCCTCCCGCCGCTGCCTTGCGTTCCGCTGAAGACCTGAAGTCCATCCTTCGCGGCATCTCGCAGGGAGCGAATACGGAGCGGCAAGTGAAGACGGAACAGAAGCAGGAATCGCTGCGCGATACGCTCGCGGGAATCCTGAAGAAGAACGAGACGCCGCCGCCCGTGCGGCCGAATACGGGCTCCCCGGCGCAAGGAACCGCCGCGCGCCCTCTTCCCGAAAAGAAACCTGTCGCGGCGGAGGTTCCCGCAACGCCTGTTTTGCCGCCCGTTCCTGCTTCTACGCCGCCGCCCGTTCCGGAGCCGTCCGATGCGGCCGCTTCGCCTCCGCCGTTCGAAGTTCCGGAAGACCGGCTGCGCAAGATTCTCGACGGATCCGATTGACCCATGCGTCGCCTCGCATTGCTTGCCCGCACATTAATCCCGCCATCCCGCCCTTTGTCGGAACGGGCGAAGCACGGTGGAGTTTCCTTCGGCGCCTCGGACGCTTCGAGACGCTTCGGAGGGAAGGCGGCCGCTCGGACGATGGCGGGATTAGTGTGCGGGCTTGCACCCTTCGCGCTCGCGCTCGCTCTGCCGTGCGCAGGATTCGCTGCGGATCTCGTGGACATAAACACGGCGGATGCGACGACGCTCGAGACGCTCCCGCACATCGGCGCGAGCTTGGCGAATAAGATAATCGCATACCGCACGCAGAACGGACCGTTCGCGAGCATCGGGGACCTGCAGAAGGTGAGCGGCATCGGTTCCGGAAGCAACTATGCGGACATCGCGCCCCTGATTACCGTCGGCGATGCGAGCGCAAACACGGACTCGTCGAATGCTGCGAACGATACCGCGACCACGACGGATACGGCACCGCCCCCATCGCGGACAAGCGGGTCATCCACGTACGTGCCCCTGCCGCACGCCATCGTCGTCACGGCTTCGGGCGACTCGACCGCGCTTGAGGACGTTCCCGCGCATTTTTCTGCGGACGTAACCACGCAAAGCGGAGCCGCGGACGGCAGAGCGCGCATCCTGTGGAGTTTCGGTGACGGTTCCGCGGGCGAGGGAAGCGAGACGGCGAAGACGTACCGGTACCCGGGGACGTACGTCGTCTGCGCGACCGCCCTTGAAGGTCCGTTGCGGGCGGAGTCGGAATTCACGGTGACGGTCACGCGTGCGCAGGTCGGCGTCGCAGACGTCACCGGCGACGGCGTGCTCCTCGCAAACGGTTCGGACGAGGAAGCGGACCTGTCCGAGTGGCGGCTCGTCACGAGCGAGGGAGCGTTCCGTCTTCCCGTCGGGACGCATCTCGCGCCCGGCGCACAGGTGCTCTTCCCGTGGACGATCATGAATCTGCCCGCCGCATTCGATGCGCGGCTCACGTATCCGGAAGGGAAGACCGCGGCCGCGTATGCGCCCGAATCTTCGGCGAGCACGTCGGCGGCCATAGTTCGTCCGCAGCCGGAGACTTCCGTCGTCGCGGATGCGAGCGCCAAGACGCAACCTCAAGTACCCGCCGCCGGTTTTAATGGAGTGCATGAGGTCGAACCGGTTATAAGCGTAGCGGGCGACGAAGCGCCGCATGACACTCAAGAATCGCTAGCCCCCGCGACAACGACCAACGGCGTTGCCGCGGGGGCGCCGCAAGCCGCCGCAGCCCTCGCCGCGGGCGGCATCGGCCGCTCGCCCTGGTTTCTCGGATTCCTCGGGCTCGTGGTAGCATCGGGCGGCGCTCTCATACTGCTCTGATTTCCATGACTGTGAAGAAAACCATACTGGTCACCGGCGGCGCGGGCTTCGTCGGCTCGCACCTGTGCGAGCGGCTCGCGAAAGACGGACACCGGGTCATTTCGCTCGACAACTATTTCACCGGCTCGCGGGAGAATCACGTCGCGGGCGTCGAGTATCGCGAAGGCCACACGAAAGACATCGCGAAACTGGTGCCGGAGACGCCCGACCTCATCTACCACCTCGGCGAGTATTCGCGCGTGCATAAGAGCCTTGAAGAACCCGGGCTCGTCTGGGATATGAATATCGCGGGCACGCTCGCCGTGCTCGAGTTCTGGCGCGCGCGCGGCAGTAAGCTGGTGTACGCGGCTTCTTCGACGAAATCGGACGTGTCTCGCGCAGCGGACGATACGCCGGGACGCGATCTCTCTCCGTACACGTACGCCAAAGCCGCGAATGTCGACCTCATAAACGATTACGGACGCTGGTACGCGCTTCCGTACGCGATCGTGTACTTCTATAACGTTTACGGGCCGCGCGAGCGCGCATGGGGCGAGTACGGCACCGTCGTCGAGACATTCCGGCAGGACATGCTCGCGGGCCGTCCGCACAAGGTGAACGCGCCCGGCACGCAGACGCGCGCGTTCACGCACGTGCTCGACACGGTCGACGCGCTCGTCCGGGTCGGTGAGATGGGAAGCGGGGACGGTTTCAACATAAGCGCGAACGACGTGCATTCCATACGCGAGGTCGCCGAGCTTTTCGGCGGCTCCATAGAGCTGCAGCCGCAGACGAAGACGTCGCGCTCATCGGCCGTCGACGATACGTCGAAGCTCGCGGCGCTCGGCTGGAAACAGGAACGCACGCTCAAGGACTATATCGAATCATGCAAGAACGCGGCGTGAATCCGAAGCGCATTCTCATACTTTCGCTCGCGTACTACCCGAGCAACGTCAGCGGCGCCGAAGCGGCGATACGGGAAATCACCGACCGCATCGAGCCGTCGGACATCGAGTTTCATCTGATTACGCTCCTTTTCGATGCGCAGGCGCCGCGCGAGGAGCGGATAGGGAATGTCACGGTGCATCGCGTCGGAGCTGGCGGCGCGTATCTTTCGAAGATGCTCTTTCCGTTCCTTGCCGCGATGAAGGCGCGCGCATTGCACCGGACGAAGCCGTTTGACGCGCTCTGGGCGATGATGACATACATGCTCTTGCCGGCGATGCTCGCGAAACGTTTCGGCGTCCGGGTGCCGCACATGCTCACGCTTCAGGATGGCGACCCGTACGAGAAGGTGTTCGGCCGCGCGCGCATCCGGCCTTTCTTGGGACTTATCGACGAAGGGTTCCGGGGTGCGAAGGTCATCCAGGTCATCTCATCGTATCTCGGCACATGGCCGGCGAAGCGCGGCTCATCGGCACCGGTCGTCGTCGTGCATAACGGCGCGAATCCGCGCGATTTGAAAGAAGCGGTCGCGCCGGAAGAAGTGCGCGCGATACGGGAACGGTTCGGGAAGAAGCCGGATGACGTGTGGCTCGTGAATACGGCGCGGCTCGTGCACCAGAAGGGTAACGATGACATCATCCGCGCGCTCGCCGCGCTTCCAAAACGCGTGAAGGTCGTGCTCGTCGGCGGCGGACCCGACGAGGCGATGCTCAAGACGCTCGCGAAGGAGTCGGGATTCGAGGCCCGCGTGCTCTTTACCGGTCCCGTCGACCGTTCCGTGGTGTCCGGATACCGTAAGGCCGCCGACATATTCGTTGGACCTTCGCGCTCCGAAGGGCTCGGTAACGCGTTCCTTTCGGCGATGGCGTCCCGGGTTCCCGTCGTCGCGACGCGCGAGGGAGGTCTTGCGGAGTTCGCGTTTAGCGATGGCGACCCCGTACATTCGCAGACGGCGTGGATCGTACGCAAGGATGCTCCGGATGATATCGCCGCGGCGGTGAATGACATACTCGCGCATCCGGAGAAAGCGGAGCGCGTCACCGCCGCCGCGCGGACGATGGTGGAAGAGGAATACGACTGGGACCGCATCGCCGTCGAGATGCGCGAACGCGTATTTGCTACAGTACTGTCATGACCGGCCACGCGCTCATAGAGAAAGCCATGCTGCTCGCGATGCGCGCGCATGAGGGCCAGAAGCGGAAAGAAGGCGACACGCCGTATATCGTCCATCCGGTGGAAGTCGCGCTCATCCTCGCGCGGCACGGATTCCCGGAGGATGTGCTCGCTGCCGCGCTCGTTCACGATACGGTGGAAGACACGTCCGTGACGCTCGAAGACGTGCGGCGCGAGCTCGGCGACGGCATCGCCAAGCTCGTCGCGCCCGTGACGCATGACGATTCGCTCCCCTGGGAAGAGAAGAAGCATGCGTACCTAGAATCGGTGAGGAACGCGCCGGAAGATGTGAAGGCGATATCCGTCGCCGACAAGATCGCGAACGCGAAGAGCCTTATCGCGGCGGCAGGGGAACAGGGCGCAGCCGTCTGGCGGCATTTCAATAGAGGACGCGACAAGAAACTCTGGTTCGAGCACGCGGTGCTCGATATGCTCCGCGAGAGCTGGCAGAATCCGCTGGTAGACGAATACGCGAAGCTCGTCGACACGCTCGACACGCTTCCGTACTAGTGAAGGTTCTTCTGGCGCGCTTTCTCGTCGTCGCTTCGGAGCGCGTCGCGCTTCGCTTTGTATGCTTCAACGGTCGCTTCCGGTACGTTACGGTCGTCCAAGACGCACTCAAGGACCGTGGTCCAAAACGCGATGCGCGCAGCTGAGAGCGCGTGCAGGTTCCCGCTCGTGCGGGGAAGCAGGAGCGCATGGTGCAGTACGAGCTCAAGGAGTCGATAGGCGCGCATGAGCTTGAGGCTGAGCGTCTCTTCTGGCGTGCGGTTGTCGGCGACGTAGCGTACAAACGCGCGGGCGAGTGCGGGGTTATAGAGCTCCATGAAGTTCACGAACCGTGCCCATCCCTCGTACTTGTTGCCGAACCGGAGCGACGACTGGTCGAGCAGGTAGAGCTTCCCGTCGCGGATGCGGAAGTTCTGCGGGAGGAAGTCCCAATGGGTGAGGAACGAGCCGTAGCGGTCGAGCGTCTCCGCGTGCTCGCACAGGAGCGTTGCGGCTCGCGCGAACGCAGGGTTCTCGCTGCCGATATCGCGGGCATAGGCGCGCGCATTCGCGCAGTACTGCGCGGCGTCAATTTCACCGAACGTTCGGGCGACCCACGCTCGGTGCGCCGCGGTCGTCGCGTGCGCGCTCTCCTGGGCTTTGAATGCCGCGAGCGCTATGCCGAACTGGTCTTCGATTGTTCGTCCGAGGAAGGGCTGGTCCTGTTCGATGAACTCGGTGACGGACAGCGTAAGGCCGTCGCGTTTGCCGAAGAAAAGCTCGGCGGGCGCGGAGAACGCTCCGTAGGCGAAATGGATTCGCTCGAGGATTGCTCTACAGGCGCGCTCATGCTCGATCTCTCGTACGCCTTCCGGCTCGTCAGCTGCCTTTACGACAACGCTCATACCGTCCGCGGCGCGGCCGAGGAGCACGAGCTTGCGACCGCCACCGACCGCCTGGATGACATGGCGCTCGCCCTGCGTGTGCGGCTGCTCGTCGTCGAGCGTATAGCGAAGCGATGCGAGCACGGGCCGAAGCTTCGCGAGCAGGCGCTCTCGGTACGCTTCCCAAGCCTGTGTCGCGTCAGTTTCCATTGAATATTTTTTCGAACTGCACGAGATGCGCGTGCCACGTCGCGTTCCACGCGGCGAGTGCGGCGGTCGGCTCCGGTTCGAGGGGGAGTATCTCAGGCTTCTGGGCGGGGACGCTTCCCACGACCGCGCGCGCGCGGCCACGCGCGAACCGTTCGAGGAGTCCGGCGCGCGCGTGCGCGCTCGCGTCGGCGAGGACGAACAGAGCCGGTGCAGGGAAGTGCGCGAGAATAAGCGGCAATTCCACCGACGCGCCGTTTATCGCGATGACCGCATCGGCATCCTTCGATTCGCGCGCGAGCGCGCTCCGGAACGCGCGCAGCCGCGCGAAGCGCGGCTGGCGCTTCTCCACGGTGACGACGCGCACGCCCGGAAGCTCTTCCGGAAGGTGCGCATAGGCAACCACCGTGACCGCATGGTCTTTCGCGAGCCGCCGCGCGAGCTCTTTCGCATAGGCGGCGGCGTCCGCGATTTCAGGCGGATAGAGGGGGGTGGCGATGACAATCCTCATAGGGGCAATCTAGCATGCGGGTGCCATATAGAGGGTAACCGCCGGGAGCATCCCTGCGATGCTTATTTGGGTTAGAATAGGAAATATGAAGATATTCATTACGGGAATCGCTGGTGCCATCGGGTCGAATATCGCTGAACGTTTCTCTGCGCGCGGCGACGAGGTTTCCGGCGTAGACGCATACACGGATTTCTATGACCCCTTGATGAAGCGCCGGACGGCGCATGAGCTTGAGGCGAAGGGTATCCGCGTCGAAGAGGCGGACATAGCGTCGGCGGATCTTCCGGCGCTCATACCGGAAGGTACTGATTTCATATTCCATGCTGCAGCGCAGCCGGGCATCGCCGCGTGGCTGTCGTTCGATACGTACCTTCGCAACAACATCATCGCGACACATCGGCTCGTGAAGGAGCTGCAGTCGCGCGCGCGGCCGCCGAAACTGGTCTTCATATCCACATCATCGGTATACGGCATTCGCGCGAACGGGAGCGAAGAGACGCCGCCGCGACCTTCGTCGGACTATGGCGTGACTAAGCTCGCCGCGGAGCAGGATGCGCTTGCGGCGTACCGGGATGCGGGACTGCCGGTCACCGCACTCCGGCTTTTTTCCATATACGGCGAGCGTGAACGTCCGGACAAGCTTTTCCGGAAACTCATCGAGGCCATCGACACAGGAACGCCTTTCCCGCTGTACGACGGCGCGCGAGCGCATCTGCGCAGCTATACGTACGTGGGCGATGTCGTGGATGCATGCGAACGCGTCTGCGAGCGCTTCGACGCATGTGCCGGAGAGTTGTTTAACATAGGCTCAGACGTGACCTCCACGACCGGCGAAGGTATCGATCTGCTCGAGGAGCTCATGGGGAAGAAGGGGACGTACGATATCCGGCCGCCGCGAAGCGGAGAACAGCTGGAGACGTCCGCGGACATCGGCAAGGCGCGGCGCGTCCTCGGCTACGAGCCGAAGACGACGCTACGCGAAGGGCTTGCGCGCGAACTCTCGTGGTGCCGCGCGCACGCGAACTAGTCATGCGGCTCGTCATCGCCACTCCACTCTATCCGCCGGAGTCCGGCGGACCCGCCACGTACGCGAAGGCGCTCCAAGAAGGACTGCCGAAGCGGGGCATCGAGGTCGTCGTAGTGAAATTCGCGGATGTGCGGCACCTGCCGAAACTGGTGCGTCACGTCGCCTATCTTGCGAACGTGCTTCGCGAAGCGCGGCGCGCGGACGCGGTGCTCGCGCTCGACCCCGTCTCCGTCGGGCTTCCCGCATGCCTCGCGGCGCGCCGCGCGAAGAAACCGTTCGTCGTGAAGATAGTGGGCGATTACGCATGGGAGCAGGGACGGCAGCGGTTCGGCGTATACGAAGACCTCGACGCGTTCGTCAAAGAACGCCGCGTCTCATTCCCCGTATGGTTTTTGCGCCGGGTAGAGACCGGCGTCGCGGCGTACGCGCGTCTCGTCATCGTGCCGAGCGAATATCTGAAAGGCATCGTGACCGCCTGGGGCATCGCGCCGGAAAAGATACGCGTCATCTATAACGCGGTTCCTTTCGAAGCGGGCGCATCGGTTCCGGCGGAGGTCGCGGCGCTCCCGCGGCCGCTCATCGTTTCCGCGGGGAGGCTCGTGCCGTGGAAGCACATGGAGGGCGTCGTGAGCGCCGTCGCGATGCTGCGCGCGCGCGGCACGGACGTTTCGCTCGCGCTCGTCGGCGACGGTCCGGAACGCGAACGCCTTGCCGCCTACGGCAAGGCGCGCCTTCCGGATGGATTTCTTATGACGGGGCAGCTTTCGCACAGGGATACGCTCGCGGTCGTCGCGGCCGCGGACGTCTTCGTTCTCAATTCTTCCTATGAAGGTCTCTCGCACCTTCTCATAGAAGCGCTCGCGCTCGGCGCTCCTATCGTCGCGACGGATGCCGGAGGAAATCCGGAAGTCATCGCGGACGGGAAGACAGGACTCCTCGTGCCGGTCAAAGACACGGAGGCGCTCGCCGCCGCGCTTTCGCGCATGCTCGGCGACGAACCGCTTCGCGAAAGCCTCCGCGCTGCGGCGAAAGCCTCCGCGCCGCGCTTCTCGGAGGAGGCGCTCTGCAGGGATACGGCGACGACGCTCGCCTCCGTCGTATGAAAGTCCTTTTCATCTCGAACGACCCATCCCTGTTCGAATCCGATTCGCCGGCACGCTCCAGGATGCGCGCGTACGCCGGATACGCTGATCAGTTGCACGTGCTTTCGAGAGCGCGTCCGAACGCGCGCGAGACGCAAGAAGGAGCGCTGTTCCTGCACCCGGTACGGTCTTCGAAATTATTTTCCATGTTCGCCCTCATGAAGCGCGCGCGTTCGCTCATTCGCGAGCAGTCCATCGATATCGTCTCGGCGCAGGATCCGTTCGAACACGGGCTTATCGCGCTTCGCGCCGTGTCCGATTCGCGCGCGAAACTGCATATCCAGGTCCATACGGATTTCCTTTCCCCATTCTTCGCGGAGGAATCGCTCATAAACCGCATTCGCGTACGCATCGCGGGCGACGTCCTCAAGCGTGCGAACGGCATCCGCACGGTTTCGGCGCGTGTCGCGCGCTCGCTTGCCGCGCGGTACGGGGAAAATATCCGCGAGCCGAGCATTCTCCCGCTTGCCGTTCCCTCACCCGAAGGGAACGCCGCGCTTCCCGCGCATGCGTTCACGTTCACGCTCATCGCGGTCGGCAGGCTTGAAAAGGAGAAACGGTTCAAGGACGTCATCGCCGCGCTCGAGCTTGTCACGCGGCAGTATCCGAATACGGGGCTTTTCATCGTCGGAGAAGGCAGGGAGCGGAAGCGGCTTGAGAAGCGCGCGCGCGACCTGGGGCTCGCCGGACGCGTTATATTCCTCGGACCCCGCAGGGATGCGGCTATTCTCATGCGCAGCGCGAACGCGTTCATACAGGCGAGCGCGTATGAAGGATACGGCGCGACCCTGCTTGAAGCGGCGCGCGCTCGCATACCCATCGTCACCACGGACGTCGGCATCGTCGGCGAAGTGCTGAAGCCGGAGCACTCCGCGCTCGTGAGCCCGCCCTATGATGTGCCGGGTCTCGTGGAAAACGTCCGGCGACTCGTCGAAGATAATCCGCTTCGCCACGAGCTCGCGATAGCCGCGGAAGAGGCGGTCGCCGCGCACCTATCTGCCGCGGGGAATCTTCCCGAGCGCATCATGGCCGATATTGCAAAATGTGCGTAACGGGAGTAAGTATGACCCTACCCATGCAAAGGAACCAGTCCAAGACCTCCGGCGAGCGGGTGCGCGGTTCGGAAGACTTGAATGGGCTTCTTTCGAATCGCGCACCCCGAGCCGGTTCTGAAAACGGTCCTAAGAAGATCGTGACGATAGGAGGCGGTACCGGCACGTTCGTCGTACTCTCCGGGCTTCGGAAGAAAGGCGGCGCGGAACTTTCCGCCATAGTCTCAAGCGCGGACGACGGCGGTTCGACCGGCCGGCTTCGCGACGCCTACGGTTCGCTTCCGGTCGGCGACGCACGCCAAGCGCTCATTGCGCTTTCCGCGGACGGAACCGTCCTACGCGACCTTTTCGCGTTTCGATTCGAGAAGGGCGATATCGCAGGACACAACCTGGGCAATCTCTTCCTCACCGCGCTCACCGAGATTCTCGGCAACGAAGCGAAAGCGATACGCGAAGCGTCGCGCATCCTCCGCGTTTCCGGATACGTCATCCCCGCAACCGAGCGTTCGACGACGCTTGTCGCCACGCTTGAGGACGGTACGCAGGTGCGCGGCGAGCACGCCATAGACATCCGTGATGGCGCGCGCGCGAAGATACGGGACATGCGGCTCGACGAGGATGCGCCGCTTTCCGAGCAGGCACGCGTCGCTATACGGGAGGCGAGCCTCATCGTGCTCGGTCCCGGCGACCTCTACGCGTCCACCGTCGCCGCGCTCCTGCCGAAAGGGATGAAAGAGGCGATTGCGGAATCTCCCGCGAGACTCGTATACGTGATGAATCTCTTCACGAAAAAGGGGCAGACGAACGGATACGCCGCATCCGATTTC
Organism: Patescibacteria group bacterium; assembly: GCA_018969385.1. Classification (GTDB taxonomy): domain Bacteria; phylum Patescibacteriota; class Minisyncoccia; order Phycocordibacterales; family Phycocordibacteraceae; genus C7867-001. Next base: position 3,591 of record JAGWYL010000023.1, on the reverse strand, counting down.
ATCCAGGAAATCGAGCGGTACGCGGGACGCGCGCCGGACGTGATACTCATGAATACGGACACGTTTCCGAAGGAAGTGGTGGAGTTCTATGCCGCGCACGACGAATGTCCGCTCGCGGACGACTTGCCGCGAGACGATGCGCGTGTCCGCCGCCTACCGCTCGCCTCGGTGCATGAACTCGCGAAACTCCGAGAAGGAGACGATGTGCCGCGTTCGCTCGTACGCCATGATCCCGGACGCCTCGCGGATGCGCTCGACGGAATCGCATAACTGACGATGCTCTATTTCCTCGACTTCGATCGCGTCCTGTTCGACACCGACGCATACAACGCATCGCTTCCCGACGAGCCCGGCTGCGCGCCGTTCGCGGACGAGCTGCGCGCGGTCGTGTCGGAGAAGCGCGATGAGACGCTCACGGGCGGCGCGGCGCGCATAGCCGCATGGGAGAAGGTAAGTGACGCGCTTTCCTCCGGCGCGCTCACGTTCGCGCCCGGGTATCTCTCGCGCTTCGTCTACAAGGACGTGCCCGAACTTCTCCGCGGGCTCGGCAACGAGGCGGTCATCATCACGTACGGCGAATACGAGCGCCAGCGGGCGAAAGTGGAGAGCGCGCTTTCAGGAATCGTGCGCCTCACCGTGCTGTATACGAAAGACGTTCCGAAAGCCGGATTCCTCGCTTCGTGGCCGGGCTATAACGGACAGAAAGCGGTCTTCGTCGACGACCGCGTAGCGGAGCTTGAAGCGCTTGGCGCGCGCTTTCCCGCGCTCTCGCTCTATGAGATGCGCCGCGACGGGACGAAAGGAGACGGACGCTGGCCGGTCCTCCGTTCGCTCGCCGAACTGCCGTGAGCCGAGCGGCGTCCGAAAGCGCCTCGAAAGCCGCGCGGGCGGTACGCGGACATCCGTCGCCGGCTAAGCGGCTGGCGAAGCGGCATCCCGCCGCCTCGGCGAAATGTTACTATATATACATATATAGTAACATTTCGCCGAGGCGTATGCCGCCGTTCCCGCCGGCGTTTCGCGGTCGTCCCGTGGATGACGCGGTACGCGCATAAGAGATAGCAAAATGAAGTTGCTCATCGTCACGCAAGCAGTCGATACCGAAGACCCGGTGCTCGGGTTCTTCGTCGGCTGGATTCGCGCCATCGCGAAGCGCGCCGAACGCGTCGAAGTCATCTGCCTTAGGGAAGGGAAGCACGAGCTTCCGGAGAACGTGCGCGTGCACTCGCTCGGGAAAGAGCGCGGCAGGGCCGGACGCGCCGCCTACGCGTGGCGGTTCCTCCGGCTCGCGTGGAGCCTGCGCAAGGAGTATGGCGCCGTCTTCGTGCACATGAATCAGGAGTACGTCCTCATCGCGGGATGGCTGTGGAAGCTTCTCGGCAAGCGCATCTATATGTGGCGCAACCACTATGCGGGCACGTTCGCGACGGACCTTGCCGCATCTTTCTGTACGAAGATTTTTTGCACCTCGAAGCATTCGTATACGGCGAAGTTCAAGAAGACGACGCTCATGCCGGTCGGCGTGGACACCGTCCGCTTCGCGCCGGACGCCCGCGTCACGCGCGTACCGCGCTCCATACTTTTCCTTTCGCGCATGGCGCCGTCGAAGCGTCCCGCCATGCTCGTCGATGCGCTCATCGCGCTCGCTAAAGACGGCGTCGCGTTCACGGCCACCTTCGTCGGTTCGCCCTTGTCGCAGGATGAGGCCTACTATAAGCAGCTAGAGGAACGTGCGCGCAGCGCAGGACTCGGGGAGCGCATCACCTGGAAATCCGGAGTTCCGAATAGCGAGACGCCGGATCTCTATCGCGCGCATGAGATTTTCGTAAACGCATCGCCCTCCGGCATGTTCGACAAGACCCTGTTCGAGGCCGCCGCGTCCGGCGCCATAGTCCTCGCGTCGAGCGAGGACTTCGCGAAGCTCGCCGGGGAAGAGTCGTGCTTCGACTCCGCCGAAACGCTCGCCGCCCGCCTCAAGGACTCGCTCGGCAAGAAGCCAGCCTTGATACTCGCCGAACGGGCACGCCTCCACAGCCTCTCCGCGCTCGCGGACGCCCTGACCAAAGAGTTGACGTAATACTATATAGTGCTATAATGCGCTCCGAAACGTTCGGAAAGGGCTTACTGCCCAGAAAGGTGTCCTTTGCAACAGATATTGGATCCGCAAGACGTGCGCGCGTTCGCGCAGCTGTCCTGCCGCCTCATGATGGATGATGCGCCGCAGGTTGGCGACAATCCGTCCCTCGAAGCGCTATACATGCATGGCCTCTCCGCCGGAATGATTGCGTCGTGCGACCTCTTCGAGCTCGCCGACATGGTCAACTGCGGTTACGACCGCGAGCTGTTCGTCATGTATAACGGCGATCCGGCGAGTCATGCGACTACCGTCGGCTGGGCGGGTGCCGAGACGTACCGTGGGGAATTCCTCTCTCGGCTCGTTCCGGAAACGAAGCTTCTGCCGACCGCGCCCGGGCTTCATACCCGGAGCGAGACCGACGGGCTCGTCGAACTCGCGAAGGAGAAAGGGTTCGCGAATGTCGGCATCATCACCGTCCCCTACCATTGGCCACGCGTGATGAGCTGCCTCGTCGGCAGCATGGCCAAGCACGACTACCGTCTCAGATGCTGGTTCGTGCGGCCGGCGTACGTAAACTGGCACCAGCCGATGGTCGGCTCGCAGGGGACGGACAAGGAGTCGAGCTTCCTCAACGAAGCCGGTGGCGACGTCGAGCGCTTCTGCATGTATCTTGAGCGCGGCAGCTTCGAGTACGGCGAAGCGTGGAAGAAAAGCTACGGAGCGCCTCTCGGAGAGATTATGGAGTACCTTGACTGGCGCGACGGCCCGAGCGGATGAAATGCTCGTCTAACCACAGTGCGAAAGGCTCGACAGCGATGTCGGGCCTTTTTCGTATCCGATTTCCGCCCGCTGCGGGACATGCTACCCTTACCGAATCGCAGAAGTATGGCCACTGACCGCCGCTTTGCCTGGTACCTCGCCGCGCTCCTTATCTTCGCGGGTGCGCTCTTTGCCGCGAACGAAATTTTTGTGAACACATCTCCCTCGGGCATGTTCGATAAAACACTCTTCGAAGCGGGGGCGTGCGGCTGTACCGTTTTGTCTTCAAGCAAGGATTTTGCCGCGCTTGCCGATCCTGATACTTATTTTGAGACACCTGAGCAGCTTGCCGCACGCCTAAAAACCTCGCTTGAAAAAGGAACCGAGCGGCCCCTCGAGAACATCGTGCGCGAGCACAGCCTTGAGGCGCTCGCGAAAACGCTCTCAACCATAGTGAATCATGCACGATAAAATCCCTTGCTCAGTTGAAATAGTGACCCGCAACTCCGGCGCGACGCTCCGTCGTGCTCTGGAGAGTGTCAAAGATTTTGCCGAAGTGCTCGTCGTTGATGGCGGCTCCACTGATGATACGCTCGCGATTGCGCACGAGTATGGCGCAAAAATAATACTGCAAGACCCCGCGTTTCTTGACGGGGAAGGGCGCATTGCCGATTTTTCCGGCGTCCGCAATCAAGGCCTCGCCGCGGCGCGAGAGCCGTGGTTTTTCTTTCTTGATTCCGACGAGGAGGCGAGCC